>CAINFN010000238.1 GCA_903848125.1 uncultured Bacteroidota bacterium | reverse complement strand
TACCTCGCACCTAAGGCGACATATAATTTAATACATGCCATGGCCGCAGCACCCGCTCCACTTACCACAAACTTTACTTTATCAATTTTTTTCTTTTGTAATTCAAGTGCATTTAACAGTGCAGCACTACTAATAATGGCAGTTCCATGCTGATCGTCGTGCATCACAGGAATTGACATGGATTCCTTTAATTTTTGCTCTATATAAAAACACTCCGGTGCTTTGATGTCTTCTAAATTAATTCCGCCAAATGTAGGTTCTAAAGATTTTACGATTTCTACAAATTTATCTGGATCGGTTTCATTTATTTCAATATCAAAAACGTCAATGTCTGCAAATATTTTAAACAATACCGCCTTTCCTTCCATCACTGGCTTACTCGCTAAGGGGCCAATATTTCCTAGACCTAACACCGCAGTTCCATTGGTAATCACCCCTACTAAATTTCCTTTAGCCGTGTATTTAAAAACATCAGCAGGATTATTTTTTATTTCAGTACAAGGAATGGCTACCCCTGGGCTATAGGCTAATGATAAATCTTTTTGGGTTTTTGCCTCCTTGGTGGGAACCACTTCTATTTTACCTGGTCTACCGCTGGCATGGTATTCTAAAGCCTGCTCTTTTCTTAAGTTTTCTTTATTAGACATGTAAAAAATTTGTAACGGTTGTTAGTTTTCGAGTTAGACAAAGCTACTGAATAAAAACAAAATACGATTTTTGAGCCTTAATTAGTTGAAAAAGAATGATTTATGCAAATAATTGCACCCCTAACCAAGCCATCATTCCAACGCCTGTTTCAATGGCAGATTCATCTATATTAAAGTGTGGTGTATGTACATTATGTATAATGCCTTGTGCTTCATTGCGCACACCTAATCTAAAAAAGCAACCTGGAATCACTTGCGAATAATAACCAAAATCTTCCGCACCCATTCTTTTTTCAGTTTCTTCCACATTGGAAGCGCCCATATAAGTGTCTGCTAATTTCCAAGCAGCATCCGTTAAGTTGGGTTCATTGTCAACTGTTGGATAACCAACATCCACTCTAAAATCTATTTCAGCGCCAGTAGCTAAGGATAAACCTTTTGCTTGTTGCAGCATTAATTCATGTGCTTTAAATCGCCACACTTCATCCATGGCTCTAAAAGTACCCATTAATTTTACTTCACTTGGAATCACATTGGTTGTATTACCACCATGTACTGAACAAATGGAAAGCACTGATGGATTTTGTGGATCGCGATTACGCGATACGATAGTTTGTAAACTTGTTATTAATTGTGCAGCTACTAAAACTGTATCTACTGTTTGATGCGGTGTAGCAGCATGTCCTCCTGGACCTTTGATAGAAACATACAATTCATCTGCACTGGCCATGACGCGTCCTTTTCTAAAACTCAATTTACCTTGATTCAAACCTGGATGAACATGCAAGCCTATAATACCTTGTGGTACAGGGTTTTTCAAGGCACCATCACGAATCATATAACTTGCTCCCCCTGGATTTTTTTCTTCTCCTGGTTGAAATAATAATTTAATGGTTCCTTCAAATTCACCACGCAAAGTCCATAATATTTTTGCCGCACCTAATAATATAGTAGTATGTACATCATGTCCACAGGCATGCATCACGCCTTCTTGAGTAGAAATATAGTCGACTTTGTTTTCCTCAATAATAGGAAGCGCATCCATGTCTGCCCTTAATGCAATAATTCTTTTACTTGGATTTTTTCCTTCAATGATACCTAATACACCTGTAGTAGCGATCACCGAAAAAGGAATACCGATAGCAGTTAATTGCGCTTGAATATATTTACTCGTTTCAAATTCTTGATAACTTAATTCGGGATGTGCATGCAAATGCCTACGTGTTAAAACGTTTTCTGCTTGATGTTGCTTGGCTAATGATTTTATTTTTTCTAATAACATGCTCATCGTAAAGTTAATAATTACTTTTTACATTATCGGTGATGGCTCCAGATACAATAGCCACCCCTGCACTACAACCAATACGCGTTGCTCCAGCATCAATCATCAATTTAGCAGTAGCATAATCCCCAATGCCTCCTGATGCTTTTATTTGTACTTGATCTGGTAAATGTTTTCTAAATAATTTAACGGATTCTACACTTGCCCCTTTTTCGGCATACCCTGTAGATGTTTTTAAAAAATCAATGCCCGCAATTCCATAGATATCGCAACACTTTATGATCTCCTCGTCGGTTAACATACCCGACTCTATAATTATCTTTACCACTTTATTCTTAGATCGAATAATGGGCATGATATGATTTATTTCATCTGCAATTGCTGCCCAATCGCCGTTTTTTATAGCAGAAATATTGGCCACCACATCCAACTCATCGGCCCCATCTACCATGGCTAAAATAATTTCTGCAATTTTTGCTTCAGTAGCACTGTAACCAAATGGAAAGCCAATGACCGTGGCTACTTTTACATCAGATCCCGTCAGTTTTTCTTTGGCTAA
The DNA here is from genome assembly GCA_903848125.1 of uncultured Bacteroidota bacterium. GTDB lineage: Bacteria > Bacteroidota > Bacteroidia > Chitinophagales > Chitinophagaceae > Sediminibacterium. The sequence continues at coordinate 3,457 of CAINFN010000238.1, read as the reverse complement.
TTTTACAAAATTGGGTGGCACACATACGGCCGCAAAATCATGTTGCTTTGCTTCGGCACATAGCTTTTCTATATCCGATACCAAACAAGTAGGTTTTAATATAGTGTGATCAATGTATTTATTAAGCGGCATCTTTCCCATGACAAGCTTTGAATTTTTTTCCACTACCACAAGGGCATGGATCGTTGCGTCCAGTTTTGGGTCCCACTGTTATTGGAGATTGTTTTGCTTCACTTGGATCATGATACGCTTGCCCACCAGCTTCCTCAGTTCTATTGGCACTCAACTTACTTAAATCTGTTTTTTGTTGACGACCTTCTTTCACATCTTCTTCAATAGGCAAATGAGCATGGCATAAAAATTGAACCAGCTTGTGGTTTGTTTCTAAATCCATTCTTCTAAACAATTCAAAGGCCTCCATTTTATATATTACTAATGGATCTTTTTGTTCATAGGTAGCTGTTTGTACCGATTGCTTTAAATCGTCCATCGCGCGTAAATGTTCTTTCCATGCATCATCAATAAAACTTAATGAAATTGATTTCTCTGCTTGAGCCGCTAATGTAGCACCATTGGTGCTTAAGTTTTTATCCAAGTTGACTAATACACTGTGCACTGTTTTTCCATCTCCCACCGGAACAATTACATTTTCAATATGTCGTCCCTGATCTTTTCTAATGTTTTTAAACACGGGAATACTTTGTTGCATCATTTCGTTTCGCTTGTATTCATAATGCGCAATAGCTTCCTGATACACCGTTTCTACCAATTGATTTTCATTGATTGACTTAAATTGCTCTGCAGTTACTTTGGTATCAAAACCTGAATGAACAATTAATGCCAATTTCATGGCTTCATAATCGCCGTTGGTTTTATGTGACATGACCATCCCTTCTATCACTTGATAAAATGCATTGTCTAAATCCAAAGCCAATCTTTCTCCAAACAAAGCATGGCTTCTTTTCTTATAAATAACTGTTCTTTGTTTGTTCATTACATCATCGTATTCCAACAAACGCTTTCTGATACCAAAATTATTTTCTTCTACTTTTTTCTGAGCACGCTCAATCGATTTTGTAATCATACTGTGCTGAATCACTTCTCCTTCCTTGTAACCTGCAAAGTCCATTACTTTAGCAATTCGCTCACTTCCAAACATGCGCATTAAATCATCTTCCAAAGAAATAAAGAATTGAGAAGATCCAGGATCACCTTGTCTTCCAGCACGTCCACGTAATTGTCTGTCTACACGACGAGACTCATGACGCTCTGTTCCTAAGATAGCTAAACCACCAGCCGCTTTTACTTCTGGACTTAATTTAATATCTGTACCACGACCTGCCATATTCGTAGCAATAGTTACTGCACCAGTTAAACCTGCTTCTGCTACAACCTGCGCTTCACGCGCATGTTGTTTTGCGTTTAATACATTGTGTGGAATATTTTGTTGACGCAACATTCTACTTAACAATTCACTCACTTCCACCGATGTGGTACCGCACAACACTGGTCGGCCCTGATCTCTTAAAGCAACAATCGCTTCAATGACGGCCCCTAATTTTTCTCTCTTTGTTTTATACACCAAATCTTGCTCGTCGGTTCTGATGGCTGGAATATTGGTAGGAATAGAAACCACATCTAATTTATAAATACTCCAAAACTCTGCCGCTTCAGTTTCGGCAGTTCCTGTCATCCCCGCCAACTTATGGTACATTCTAAAGAAGTTCTGTAAGGTAATGGTGGCATAAGTTTGAGTAGCTGCTTCAATTTTTACATTTTCTTTTGCTTCAATGGCTTGATGCAAACCATCTGAGTAACGACGGCCTTCCATAATACGACCCGTTTGCTCATCTACAATTTTTACTTGACCATCTATTACTACATACTCAACATCGTTGTCAAATAAAGTATAGGCTTTTAATAATTGATTCACCGTGTGAATGCGATCGGCCTTAATACTATAATCGGTGATGATGGCTTCTTTTTGTTGTAATTTTTCTTCGGCTTTTAAATTTGCATTTTGATCAATGGTATTTAATGCGACACTGATGTCTGGCAATAAAAAGAAATTTGGATCCTCTCCTTGCTTTGTAATTAAATGCAATCCTTTGTCTGTCAATTCTACTGAATTATTTTTTTCATCGATATGGAAAAACAAGTCCACATCTACATTGTGCATTTCTCTTTGTTGATCTGCTAGATAATGATTTTCGGCCTTTTGTAATTTTACTCTAATTCCAGGCTCACTCAAATATTTAATGATGGCACTATTTTTAGGTAAGCCTCTAAAGGCACTATACAAAGCCTTTCCGCCATCTTTTGGATCATCATTTCCTTCTGCGATTTTCTTTTTGGCCTCAATTAAAAATTGATTCACTGTTTTCTTTTGCATCTCCACCAATTTTTCAATTCTTGGTTTTAATTCAAAAAATTGTTGCTCCCCTGTTTGGTGACCAATTGGACCAGATATAATTAAAGGGGTACGCGCATCATCAATTAATACACTATCCACCTCATCCACCATGGCATAATGATGTTTGCGTTGCACCATTTCTTCTGGTGTATGCACCATATTATCTCTCAAATAATCAAATCCAAATTCATTGTTGGTACCATAAGTAATGCCAGCTCGGTAGGCATCTCGACGTTCTTCAGAATTAGGTTGATGCTTATCAATACAATCTACTGTAATACCTAGCCACTCAAATAAAGTACCATTCCATTCACTATCTCTTTTTGCTAAGTAATCGTTCACTGTTACAATGTGCACGCCTTCCCCTGCTAGTGCATTTAAATAAGCTGGTAAAGTGGATACCAATGTTTTACCTTCACCAGTTGACATCTCGGCAATTTTTCCTTGATGCAAAACAATTCCACCCAATAACTGTACATCATAGTGTACCATGTTCCAAGTAATGGGTGTACCTGCCGCCTTCCATGTGGTTTGAAATACAGATTGATCACCCTTAATATTGATATATTCTTTTTTGACAGATAAATCCCTGTCTAATTGGGTAGCTGTTGATACTAATTCCTCTTCTTCGGTAAACCTGCGGGCCGCTTCTTTCACCACTGCAAAAGCTTCTGGCAAAATGTCCCATAAAATTTTCTCTATAGCCTCGTCTCTTTGCTTTTTTAGTGCATCTATTTGCTCATAAATGGTATCTCTTCCTAAAAAATCACTCAAAGGCAGGGCCTCGGCTTTTTCTTGTTCTTGGGTAATAATAGAATCGGTTGCTGCCAAATGGTCTTTAATACGAGCCTTGAATTCTTCGGTTTTGCCCCTTAATTCGTCGTTATTAAGCATTTTATAGCCTTCAAAGTGACCATTGATTACGGGCACCAAATGTTCAATTTTCTTGACATCTTTCTCACTTTTTGAACCTCCAAATAGTTTACTTATAATTTGCAACATATTCCTGCTTGATAATTGTGTTAAAACCTATACTCAATAGGC
>CAINFN010000237.1 GCA_903848125.1 uncultured Bacteroidota bacterium | reverse complement strand
TTGACTGACAATAAATTTTCCAACGGATCGGCTACTAAATTAAAGCTGGCCTTTGAAGCAGTCACAGGAAAGGATTTAAACTGGTTTTTTAATCAATGGTATTTTGGAAATGGACATCCTTACATTCGGATAACTCAACAATACAATGCCGCCACCAAACAAATAATGGTTAAATTAAATCAAACACAAGTACAAAATAAATTGTTTGAATTACCAGTAGGAATTGATATTTATGTTGGTGGGAATAGGAATCATTATGAAGTATGGTGTAAAAATAAAGTAGATAGCTTTTTCTTTCCAGCTGCCACTGTTCCTGATAATGTAAATGTGGACAATGATAAAATATTATTGTGGGAGAAGAATGAAAGCAAACCATTAAATCAATTTATATACCAATTCTATCACGCTCGTAATTTCATAGATAGAAATGAAGCACTTAATGAAGCCGTCCAAAATATAAAGAACTTGGAAGCGCAACAACTTATTCAAGATGCGATGAAAGATTCTTTTTATATTATCCGTACCAAAGCCATACATAGCTTGAATCCAGCCTCCATTAATGAACCAACTGAAAAATTAATATGGCAGCTTGCAGCTAAAGATCCTTCCACCACTGTCAGAGAAGAAGCAATTACATTTTTAGGGACATTACATAAAGAGGTGTACAAAAGCCAGTTTAAATCTTGGACAAATGATTCCTCTTATCTAGTGGCTGGTGCTGCACTTGAGGCACTTGATCAAATTGATTCAGTAACCTCATTTCAAATGGCTACTAGTTTTTCAAAAACGGTGATTAAGAAAAGATTAGACTTAGCTGTTACAGATATCTTATTTAAAAATGGAGATGCATCTGTTTTTGATTTTTTAGCAGATAAATACGAATCCTACAATATGCAGTCAAGTGAAAAATTTTTTAGGACTGATGCATTTGCTCAATTGCTGATAAAGACAAAAGAGGAGACTAAATTTAAGCGAGGTATAGATTTGATTGTTGCTTTTAGAGAATCAGTGCCTCAAGATTACCGTGCACAAACTGACCCTTTCTTTAATGGGAAAATTTTAGGAGAAATTTTAAAAGCAAAGAAGAAAAATGGTCAACAGAATTTAGTAGATATCATTAGTAGTAATTTACCAAGAGTGACTGCGAAAGATTAATACTTAATAGAGTTTAAAAATTCATAGTACTAAAAAAAAGGTCCCGAACATTCGGGACCTTTTTAATATCATTAGAATAAAATAATTAGAATGTTTTTATTTATGAATTTTATATTTTATAAAAATTCATAAATAAACTACCAACCGCCAGAGGCACCACCACCACCAGAGCTTCCACCGCCAAAACCGCCGAAGCCTCCACCTCCGCCGCCACCCCAATCACTTCCACCAGAGCGTCCGCCGCCGCCGCCTAAAAGTGAACCTAATAACATACCTGTGGCAATATCACTGAAACCTCCGCCACCAATATTAGAACCACCGCCACCTTTCTTACCCAGGATGGCCACTATAATAAATACTATAAATACAAAGAGGATTAAATTACTACCCTTTCCTTTAGTTTGTCTTTCACGCTTCACTTTATATTCACCGACCGCTGCTTTCGCAATATCATCGGTTGCTTTATCTATACCCTCATAAAAAGCTTGTGCTCGGAAGGCTGGTTTGATATCATTGTCAATAATGCTATTGGCAGTTATGTCGGGAATAGCACCCTCTAAACCATAACCAACTTCAATGCGTATTTTTTTATCTTGAATGGCAATTAATAATAAAATACCATTATTGGTTTTCTTATTACCAATACCCCAAGTTCTAAAAAGTTTGGTAGCATATTCTTCAATAGGATTGCCGTCTAATGTAGGAAGTATCACCACCGCAATTTGATTCGAACTGGAATCATCAATAGCTACCAATTTATTTTCTAAGGCTTGCTTTTGTTCAGGACTTAAAACACCTGCTAAGTCTGTCACTAAAACAGGTGGATTAGGTTTTTCAATTACATTTTGCGCTTTCGCAGAGGTGAAAGAAAACACTGCAATTACAAAAACAATAAATAGCTTGGTTAATTTCATGGGGACTACTTGCTTGATTATTTACCTATCATTATTTCGTCCGATAATTCATTGGTATCTGTTACACGGTCATAAGGAAAATGATTAGTAAGCGCCTTGCCTATTTCTCCAATAACAACAGACATACCTTGTACATAATTCTCTTCCTTAAAATGTGAAGTCATTTCTTGCACTTGGCTATACCAAAATTCAACGCCTACTTTATCATAAATACCTTGATCGGCATAAATGGCTAATTTTCTATCTTCTACTGCTACATACACTAGAACGCCATTGCGCTCCTTGGTAGCATTCATCTTATGTTTGAAAAATATTTCTGTGGCCCTTGTTAGTGCATCGCCTTTTTTAGTTCTGCTTTCCACATACACACGAATTTCTCCGCTGGTTGTTTTTTCAGCAGCTTGAATAGCCTGGACAAGCATTTGCTTGTCCGAGGTATTCAATAATTTGTCTGTATTAGTTTTAAAAAGAGAAAAGGGATTCCACATAAGTTTGATTAAAGAATGCTGTAAAGAGATGCGTTAAAATTTAACTTCTGGTGCTTTAGAAGCACTCTCCTCTGCTTTAAATCCTTCTTTAGTTTTGAATCCAAAAGCTCCTGCTAATAAATTAATAGGGAATGATCTTGCTTTTTTATTGTAGTCAGCTACAGCAGCATTGAAATCATTT
>CAINFN010000236.1 GCA_903848125.1 uncultured Bacteroidota bacterium | reverse complement strand
GTCAATATACTTATTATAGCTTTTTAAAAGTTCAGGGTTAAGCCCCAATTGAAAGGAGTTGTTTCCGCCACCTAATAATAAACCTCCACCAAATAATATGGGCTTTTCTTCTTCCAATACTTTTTGGGTTTGAATAATATTTTGAGCTTGGGCTATATGGCTAGTAAAAGCAAAACTTAGTAGAAAAAGGGTAAAGGATATTTTATTAGATCTTTTCATAAGGAGTTTAAATAATTATAGAGAATAATTGCAAAAGTTAATCGTGGACTATCAATTCTAATGCGTAAAATAGTAGACTTAATTTTTTAGATCAAAAATTTTACCAGCATTTAAAATATTATTAGGATCAAATACTTTTTTAATACCTCTCATTAATTCCATGGTTACCTTATCAAACATGACTGGCATAAAAGATTTTTGAATAAGACCAATGCCATGCTCTCCACTAATGGTTCCTCCAAGAGATTTTACCAATTCGAATATTTTAATAAGGATGCTTTGAATTTCTTCATTTTCATAGCTCTTTTTGTACTGAGGGTGGTTAATTCTAATATGTAAATTACCATCCCCTGCATGTCCATAAGAAACTACTTTAAATCCGTTTTCAAGTGCTAATGCTTTTACCCCTTTTATTAATTTAGGTAGTTCAGCTCTAGGCACCACAGTATCTTCTTCAATGGTATAACCAGCAGCCACCGAAGCCTCATTGGCCTTTCTGCGTATTTTCCAAAGTTCATTTTTTTGTTGGGCATCGTCGGCAAAATACAATTCACCTACTTCGTAATTTGCTAATACTTCTGCAATGGCTTCCATCTCTTTCATTAAAACATCCATATCATTGCCATCCACTTCAATGATTAAATGTGCGGCTAAATCTTCGGTAATAGCAATTGCAGTGCTCTCACACATTTCACTTGCTAATTTAATTGATTCAATTTCCATCAGCTCCATGGCACTAGGTGTAATACCTGCTCTAAAGATGGCGCTCACTGCTTCACTCGCTTTTTCTAAACTATTAAAAGGAGCTAGCATTAATACATCAAATTTTGGATGCGGTATTAATCTTAAAACAATTTTAGTAACAATACCTAATGTACCCTCGCTACCCACTATTAATTGCGTTAAGTTATAACCCGTTGCATTTTTTAAAACATTCGATCCTGTCCAAATTATTTCACCAGTAGGTAAAACTATTTCTAAGTTTAAAACATAGTCTTTCACTACACCATATTTAACGGCCTTAGGCCCGCCAGAATTTTCGGATATATTTCCTCCAATAAAACAGCTACCCTTACTAGCAGGGTCGGGAGGATAGAACAAGCCTTTTTCTTTGACTGTATTTTGTAAAACTTCTGTAATCACACCTGGTTCGGTGGTGACTTGTAAATTTCTTTCGTCAATGTCTAAAATGGAATTAAATCTTTCCATGGAAATAACTAAACCTCCTAAATGAGGCAGGGCGCCACCTGTAAGTCCAGTACCTGCTCCTCTCGGGGTTACAGGAATTAAATGTTGATTACAAAGAATTAATAGTTTAGAAATTTCTTCAGCGCTTCTTGGCTTCACGACTACCTGAGGCGCGTAATGTAATTTTTCGGTTTCATCACTGCCGTATTTAGCAAAACTTTCTTCGTCTGTAAAAAAATAAGCTGCCCCTACAATAGACTTTATTTCTTCTAATAGGGAAGCGGTAATATTGTTCATTCCAGTAAACTAATTTAAAACCTAGTATTTAAAAAAGGCCATACAACATGCCATCCACCTTGCTAATAATTTCGCCTAAATCTTCTTCCGATTCACCGAATTTATTTTTATCGCAGTCAATAATTAATAAAGGACCTTCTTTGTATCCTTCCACCCATTTATTGTAATACTCGTTTAATTTTTTTAAGTAATCTAAACGAATATTTTCCTCGTACTCTCTTCCTCTTTTTTGAATTTGAGAAACCAAAGTAGGCACAGATGCTTTTAAATAAATTAATAAGTCGGGAGGTTGTACCATTGTTTTAATAGTACTAAAAAACCCAAAATAATTATCAAAATCTCTTTTGCTCATTAATCCCATCTCGTGTAAGTTGGGTGCAAAAATATTGGCATCTTCATAAATGGTTCTGTCTTGAATCACCGTTTCTGTTCCTCTTTGAATTTCTAAAATTTGATTCAAGCGGCCATGTAAAAAATATATTTGAAGGTTAAAACTCCAACGCGTCATGTCGTCATAAAAATCCATCAAGTAGGGGTTGTGGTCTACGTCCTCAATTTGAGGTATCCAACGATAATGTTTGCTTAACATTTCAGTTAAGGTGGTTTTACCTGCCCCAATGTTTCCTGCGATTGCGACGTGTTTTGGTTTTTTAGCTTTTGCCATGTTGTGAAAATATAAAATAGTTTAGAACTATTTATCTATGTTAATAATTATTTCGTCTTGTTTAATAATCCATTCCAACAGCCTTTCTTACAATGGACAAAGTTTCCGAAGCGCTTGCTCTAGCTTTGTCTGCACCCTGCCTAATGATTTTTGTAAGTAAGTCTTTGTTGTTTTGTAAATCAATGGCCTGATTACGAATAGGTTGAATAAACCTAACCATATCCTCTGCCAATTGCTTTTTCATATCTCCGTATCTGATGATACAATTCCCATCAGTGCTCTTATTGAAATCGTCTTCAAATTTTTGTACAGTATCTGCAGTACTTACCAATTTCATTAAAGTAAATAAGTTCTCTATATAATCTGGCTTTACTGAATTTGGTGTAAGGGGCCCTTGATCGGTCTTCGCTTTTTTAATTTTATTTCGAATAGCCTCATCTTCATCTGCTAAAAATAAAGTCGTGTTCTGATTTTCACTTTTGCTCATCTTGCCATTTCCATCTAAGCCTAATATTTTAACAAGTTCACTATTGTAATTAAAAGCATAAGGTAAAGGAAAGGTTTCGCCGTATCTGTAATTAAAACGCTCCGCAAAATTACGGGCCATTTCTAAATTTTGTTCTTGGTCCTTTCCCACGGGCACTTTCACCGCACGGTGTATTAAAATATCGGCCGCTTGTAATACTGGGTAGGTAAGTAGTCCTGCATTTACATTCTCGGGTTGTAGGCGCACTTTATCTTTAAAAGAAGTGGTCTTTTCTAATTCACCTTTGTACGCCAACATATTTAAATACAAATACAATTCTGCAATTTCAGGCACATCGCTTTGAACATATAAAGACACTTTTTCAGGATCTAATCCACAAGCAATATTTTCAGCCACTACTCTTAGTACACTTTCTTTTAAAGTTTTAGTATCGGGATGGGTGGTTAAACTATGCCAGTTGGCTACGAAAAAATAACAGTTGTATTCGTCTTGCATACGCACATAATTACGCATGGCGCCAAAATAATTGCCTAGGTGCAAGAAGCCTGTAGGCCTAATTCCGCTTAATACAATTTCCTTTTTCATAGAACTGCGAAGATAATGAATCAGGAACCCATTTTTTGCCATCTTTTTGGGATATTTGTATAGAAATTAAAAAAAATAGATTGACAACCAATTCTTTGTTAGCTAGCCCGATTGAATACCTAAAAGGGGTGGGCCCCTTAAGGGCCGATATGCTTAAAAAAGAGTTGAGTTTATTCACTTTCAGCGACCTTTTACACCATTTTCCACATCGACATATTGACAAAACCAAGGTCATGACCATTGCGTCCATTACCCCTGATCAGGATTTTGTACAAGTAAAAGGGGTATTGCAAGGCATTGATATCATCGGGGTAAAAAGGGCTAAACGTATGGTTACCCAATTAAAGGACGAAACAGGCACTATTGAGTTGGCTTGGTTTCAGGGCATTAGTTGGGTAGAGAAAAATATTGCCGAAGGGCAGGCTTATTTAGTTTTTGGAAGGGTAAGTTTTTTCAATGGCAAAGCGCAAATGGTACATCCAGAAATTGAACCTTATGTGGCCAGTACGATGTCGCAAAAATCTTTGTTAGAACCAGTGTATTCATCTACTGAAAAATTAAAAGCAAGAGGGCTTAATGCCAAACAAATTGGAAAATTAACACAAACTTTATTTCAACAAATAAGTGAAAGAGATCTTCCAGAAAATTTACCAGCCCATTTATTGGAAAACAGAATGGGTAGATGGGAAGCGTATCGACAAATACATTTCCCTAGTTCACAAGCCAATTATAAAAAAGCAGTGGACCGATTAATTTTTGAAGAATTATTTATTGCACAAGTAAGATTGAATTTAATAAAAATCGATAGGCATAAAAATAGCAAGGGGCATTTATTTGAAAAAGTAGGGGACTATTTTAATACATTTTACAACAAGTATTTACCCTTTGAACTAACGGGTGCGCAAAAAAGAGTCATCAAAGAAATTAGGCAAGATGTGGGCAAAGGCTATCAAATGAATAGATTATTGCAAGGAGATGTAGGAAGTGGAAAAACGATGATTGCTTTAATGGCAATGTTGATTGCGGCGGACAATGGATATCAAAGTTGTTTAATGGCACCCACCGAAATTTTAGCTGGGCAACATTATGAAAGTTTAACCGCCTTGTTAAAAGAAATGCCGATCGAAATTGCTTTGTTAACAGGAAGTACAAAAATTGGAGAGCGAAGAAGAATTTTAAAAGGGCTCTTAGATGATACCATACATTTTGTAGTAGGAACGCATGCCATTATTGAAGACATTGTACAATTTAAAAATTTAGGATTGGCAGTGATTGATGAGCAGCATCGATTTGGTGTGGCACAACGGGCAAGACTTTGGAAAAAATCAACTATTCCGCCGCATGTATTAGTCATGACCGCCACACCTATACCAAGAACATTGGCCATGACTGCTTTTGGCGATTTAGATTATAGTGTGATGGATGAGTTACCACCAGGAAGACAACCTATTAAAACGGTTCATCGTTACGAAACATCCAGGGCAAGTGTAATGGATTTTGTGAAAACAGAAATTGTAAAAGGAAGACAGGCATATTATGTATACCCCTTAATTGAAGAAAGTGAAAAATTAAGTTATGAAGATTTGATGCAAGGCTATGAACAAGTAAAAAGTTTTTTTCCAGAGCCAACTTACAAAATTAGCATGGTGCATGGTAGGCAAAACAGCAAGGAGAAAGAAACGAATATGCAACGTTTTAAAACTGGAGATACGCAAATATTAGTGGGCACTACGGTGATTGAAGTAGGGGTGAATGTGCCCAATGCAAGTGTAATGGTGATAGAGAGTGCCGAAAAATTTGGCTTATCGCAATTGCATCAGTTAAGAGGTAGAGTAGGAAGAGGTAGTGAACAGAGTTATTGTGTATTATTAAGTAGTGTTAAAATTGGAAGGGAAGCCAAAGAGCGTTTGAAGATTATGTGTACGACCAATGATGGATTTGTGATTGCAGAAAAGGATTTAGAATTAAGAGGTCCGGGTGATATTGATGGCACAAGACAAAGTGGGGCACTTAATTTTAAATTGGCCAATATCATCAATGACAAAGCAGCCTTAGAAACCGCCAAAGAGGCCGCCTTTTTACTATGTGAAAAGGATCCCAGTATTCAAGCCCCAGAAAATGCACAGTTAAGGGCCTATTTAATTGCTCAAAAGGCAAAAATTGGTTGGGGTAAGATAGCCTAAAGGATGCCTTTTTTAATTAACTTGCCCTTAGTTAATCATAAATATTTTTCAAATGAAATATAGGCCACTAGATCCTCAGATTTTTATTCAAAATAGAAAGCGATTTGTTGCTAAAATGCAAAAAAATAGTATTGCTATTATTGTCAGCAACGATGAATATCCATTAAATGGAGATGCTTTGTATGACTTTAAACAAAATTCAGAATTATTTTGGCTAAGTGGAATTGAGCAGGAAGGGACCATGGTGGTTTTATTTCCAGACAATCCAGATCCTAAATACAGAGAAGTGTTGGTGATGGTGAGGCCACAAGAATTAAAGGAAATTTGGGATGGCAAGAGATTAAGAGCCAATGAATCCACTGCTATCTCAGGCATGAAAACAATTGTTTGGTTGGATACATTAGATGGATTATTACAACCCTGGGTTCATTTAGCTGATGCTATTTATTTAGATTCCAATGAAAATGATCGTAAAAATAATTTACTAAGAACCAATGAGTACCGATTTATTGATGAGATGAAATCAAGGTATCCATTGCATACTTTTTTACGTGCTGCAAAATTGATGAAAGAATTGCGTGCCATTAAAACAAAGGAAGAAGTGGTGGTGATTCAAAAAGCAATTGACATTACAGAAGTAGCATTTAGAAGGTTGTTACAATATATTAAACCTGGAGTGCATGAATATGAGATAGAAGCAGAAATTTATCATTCATTTTTATCGCAGCGTGCAACAGGCGTGGCCTATCATAGTATTATAGCCAGTGGCGATAATGCAAGAACATTGCATTACAATAGCAATAACAATGTATGTAAGGATGGCGAGCTGGTATTAATGGATTTTGGTGCAGCGTATGGGGGTTATTGCGCCGATTTAACTAGAACAGTTCCAGTAAATGGTAAGTTCACTAAAAGACAGAAAGAAGTATACAATGCTTGTTTACATTTACATGATTATGCAAAATCAATTTTAAAGCCAGGCATTACTATTTTAAATTATACAGATAATGTAGGAGAGGAGGCCACCAAGCAATTCTTAAAAATTGGGTTACTCAATAAAACCGATATTAAAAACGAAGATGCAGAAAATAGAGCCTACAGAAAATATTTGTACCATGGCATTTCACATCATTTAGGAATAGATGTGCATGATTTAGGAACCAAAACGGAGCCAATCACTGCAGGTATGGTATTCACCATAGAACCAGGCATCTATATTAAAGAAGAGAAAATGGGCGTACGAATTGAAAATAATATTTGGATCACAAAAACAGGCAATCAGGATTTAATGAAAACCATGCCTATTAAAGCAGATGACATAGAATTGTTGATGCGTAAAAATAAAAAGTAGTTACTAACATAACCAAGTATGAAAAAACACATTCCTAATTTGTTTACTTTGATGAACCTGTTTTTTGGTTGTTGCGCAATAGTAGCCACTTTTCAATCAGGCACGATGGCTTCGATGGACGAGTCTGGCGCCATGCTGATAGAAATCCCTGAGCCAATTTATTTCGCAAGTTTATTTATTGCATTGGCAGGGGTGGTTGATTTTTTTGATGGTTTTGTAGCTAGATGGTTAAAAGTAAACTCTGAATTAGGGAAGCAATTGGATTCATTGGCCGATGTGGTAAGTTTTGGGGTAGCGCCCTCTTTTATTGTTTTTCAATTTTTAAGATTGTCATTGGCATCAGATGCCAATGCGTTAAATCATAGTTCGATATTAATGGCGCCTGCATTTATAATTGCCATGGCAGGAGCCTATCGATTGGCAAAATTTAATATTGATACAGAACAATCTAATTATTTTAAAGGAGTGCCTATCCCAATGATTGGAATTTTAACGGCTGCCTTCCCACTTATTTATTGGCAGTCACCCATTTCATTTATTTCAAAGTTAATGTTGAGCCCAATTTTTTGGTACCTATATATTGCAGTGGTGGCCTACTTAATGGTCATGAAGGCACCT
>CAINFN010000235.1 GCA_903848125.1 uncultured Bacteroidota bacterium | reverse complement strand
CTTCAAACCACAATTAAAAAATGTGGCAAAAATAAGTTTTACAAGTGCAGTTGCTCAAAATGATACCAGGTCTATACAGGTAAATTATCAAGTACCTAGTCAAAATTTATCTTTTTTATACCAACCAGTTGCCTTAGTACCAAGATCTTACAAATCCTATCCAACTCAAGTTTTAAGAAATTTAGCCACTATGAAAGTGGGTTATGGTAATAATCTACATCAACTTATAGATTTAAATACAACGATAATTGATGACAAAGCCCATATCCATAGCGTGGGTATCAACTATGAATCTTCACAAGGAGTTTTACATTTACAATCTACAAGAGACTTTGGTATCAACTATTTAAGCGATGTAATTATAAATAACAACAACCATATTCAATCACAATTATTCTATCAAAATAATCAACGATATCGTTATGGTTTGGTAGATGACGCAACCACATTGCCTAATTCTAGTTTTGATCAACCCTTTTCTTATTTTGGTGGTGCTTTTAAATGGGTAAATTCTAATGAGAAAAATTTATTTTCATTAATTAGTCCCACTTTTAAAGTAGAACATTTTATAGGTGCTGAAAAAGCAAACAATACCTGGTTTGAAATTTACAACCCACTTTCCTTAAAATTTGATACTAATTTAAAATTTAATTTTGATTTCTCTTATAATTATAATCAATACCAATTACCCAGTAGTAATAAGATAAATAACGCCATTTTAAAAATGGATCCTTCTATAGAAATAATTAAATGGGGTGCAGGTATAAAACTAGGTATAAGCCCAACCATAATTAATGGGGATTATACATTTACGCCCGCATTAAATTTTGCCAGAAAATTAAAAGATACCACTATTACTTTGTCCGCAGGATGGAATACAATTTTAGTAAATAACCAATATTCCCTTTTGGCAATAACAAATCCGTGGATAGCTGCTCCAAATGAGATGAAAGTGACCACCCTGGAAAAGAAAAATATAGCATTTCAATTTAACACTTCAAAGAATCTACAATATGGTTTTGGGTTATCTTTAAATGATTATAGAAATTTACCTTTTTTTAATAGGGTTTTAAATTCAGCAAAAATTGGGTTACAATATCAATCTATATTTGAATATAGAGCCATAGCAATAGAATTGGAAGGAAATTTGAGGTATCAATTTAGTGATAAACTTTTGTTCCAAAATAACTTTAAATACATCCAATACAGTTCAATAAGATACAATGATAAACCATGGGGTAGGCTTCCAATGGAATTTAATTCTGCATTAAATTGGTCACCCAATAAGAAATGGTCATTTGATGGAGGAGTAGATTATTGGTCTGGTGCTGCTTTTACTAGTGATAAGCATCTATCTTTTGAAGCTGCCAACACGTTTGTACTAAATGCAGGATTCTCCTATAAGTTTACTAATTTATGGAAAGTATGGGCAAAAGGAGAGAACTTACTTGACAAACCTTACCAACGTTGGGCAGATTATCCATCTTTAGGCATACAATTAATCGGCGGGGTTGTATATTCGTTTCATAAATAATATATGCATAAAAGCTTAACTCAATATTTTGCTCAAAATGGTCAATTAGTATTACCCACTATAGGTATTATTAAATGGCATAAGCAAGAAGCAGAATGGGTTAATTCCACCTTGCAATCTCCCATTGAAAGCATTATTTTTGAAAAGTCAGATGCTAAACCTAGTAAATTATTTTACCATTTTCTTTCTGAGCAACTTTCTGTTTCCTATGACCAAGCAATCATTCAATATGATCAATTTATAGATCAACTATTTAACATCGATCAAATGCCATTCGAACTTGGCAAATTTGGAATTTTATCAAAGCAGGATGGCGCCTATTATTGGTCTACCCATTTTAATTCAAATTCCTATTTCAAAGACATTGAAATAAGTCCAATTGAAATACAGGAGGGATTAGTTAACAAAAAAACTGAGTTTTCTATAAAATGGTATGTATGGACAATACTATTAACTTTATTTGCCATTGCTGCAATCTTATTTAAATTTTCGTAAGATGTTACATACTAATAATAAATTTTCACCTTGTCCCATTTGTAATAAAGAGGACATTGGATTTTTATTGTATACCAAGGATTATTCATTAACTCAAGAAAGTTTTCAAATTATACAATGCAGTAATTGTAACTTGAAATATACCGATCCAGTTCCAAATAAAGATGAAATAGGGCCTTACTATAATTTCACTGACTATATATCTCATACAGATGATAACCATGGCATTATTAATAAGTTGTACCATAAAGTTAGAAATCGAACTTTAACTCAAAAAACAAATTGGGTACAGTCATTATTTACCGGATTCAAAGGACGTTTGTTGGAAGTAGGTGCAGGAACAGGTGCATTTGCTAATTCAATGACAAAAAAAGGTTGGGAGGTAACAGCTGTAGAACCAGATGCAGCATCAAGAGAAAGAGCTTTAAAAAATTATCAACTTCACATTGCTCCAATTGAAGATTTATATACCTTAAATGAGCATAAATTTGATGTAATTACATTATGGCATGTATTAGAACATGTACATGATTTAAATGACTACCTCCGTACTTTTTATAAATTACTAAGACCCAATGGAAGATTAATTATAGCAGTTCCTAATTACACTAGTTTTGATGCTCAATATTATAAAAAATATTGGGCTGCTTATGATGTCCCAAGACATTTGTATCATTTTTCTCCCACTTCAATGGAATTTTTGTCAAAAAAATATAAAATGCAAATTGTTAGTATCAACCCCATGTGGTTTGATAGTTTTTATGTTAGCTTATTAAGTGAACGCTATAAAAAATCGGGGGTATTGGGCATGTTTCGTGCTGTTATCATAGGTTGTATTTCAAATCTCATTGCTTTAAGAAATAACAGAAAAGCAAGTTCTATTGTTTATGAAATTAAGAAGATCGAAACTAACCAATTCTAATAATTGGGTAATACTTGTATTAATAAGCCTTATTTTATCTTCATTTCTACCAACACTGGCCAACATTTTCCAGTTATAAAAAAGGTATTTGATTTTGGTTGATACGCAATGCCATTTAATACATATCCAGCATCTACAATTAGCGGGTCATATTTAACACCGGATTGAGCTAATAAATTACTAAAATCGATGGTATGAATAACAAGTCCACTATTTAGGTTGATGACTACAATACTATTTCGTCCATAAATATTGGCATACAGTTTTCCATTAACATACTCAAGCTCATTGATGTTGTTGACATATCCAAAATTATTAAATACCCCAATGGTTTTTTGAATGGCAAAAGTAATAGGGGAAACAAAGTAAATATTACTTTCTCCTGTGGAAACAATAAGTGAAGTATCATTGTGTGTTAATCCCCAACCTTCATAAGGCCAGTACAATTCTTTCTCTTTTACTAATGTTTTGGCATCATACACATATACTTTATGATTCTTCCAGGTGAGTTGGTATATTTTTCCATTAAATAGGGTAGTT
>CAINFN010000234.1 GCA_903848125.1 uncultured Bacteroidota bacterium | reverse complement strand
TTCTACGATTTGTTTTACTCGAAATGGCTTTTCTCCTATTTTGCCTATAAAGCGTTCAATATCAGCCACTTCGACCTGTCTGATGTTCTCTCTAATCTTCTCCATAATGCAAAGATACTTGATCGGATTTGGATACTTTTATTTCTTTTTTTTAACCTTTTTTCACCCTAAAATTAAGGGGAAGTTATTTTATTATTTTATAGCCTCTATTTTTCATAGAATCGATTGGTTTTTACTTAATTTCGAATCGCACTTTTCTGTGCCATAAATATAAAAATAGATAACTATGAAAAAAATTGTTCTAATGGCTTCAATTATGATGGGGGTAATGCTTTCCGTTCATGCCCAAACGAATTCCTTGAAAGAGTATTTTGGGAAATATACTTTTGCTGAGGGAAGCCCTGTTGCTGAAGTAAATATAACAATAGAGGATACTGTACTTACTATCAATTCTGCCATGGGTGCTACTGGACTTCAGAAAAAAGGGGTGGATACTTTTTATTTGGCTGCTTACGATGCACCTGTTGTATTTAAAAGAGATGCCAATAATGTAGTGGTATCCATTTCTATTTTAGTACAAGGCATGGAACTCATTGGTAAAAAAGTTTCCGCTGCCACTGCTTATAAAAAAGAAGATTTTTATAGTGAGCTTTGGGCGCTTAAATGCGAATAAGTTAAAACTTAAAATTAGGTAGTGCTGAAAAAGAGATAGTGGTCTGAATGCCGGTAACAATATTTTTTAAATTGCATTCTTTTTTTGCTAACTCTTCCGTTCCAATAATAATGACATTTGGAATTCCCTTTTTTTCGGCATATTTAAATTGCTTGTCAAATTTGCTCTTCTCTGGGTAAATTTCACAAGCAATTTTTTTGTTTCTAAGTAAGGTCATTTGTTCATAAGCGGCTTGCGCTTCCTGCGCTCCTAAATTAAAAAATAATACTTGAGTGGTTTGTTCAATCGAAGGAGGAAATAATTTTTTTTCTTCCATCACATCATAAATTCTATCTACACCAAAGCTAATACCAACGCCAGGTATATTGGGCACACCAAATAAACTGGTTAAATCGTTGTAACGCCCGCCACCACCAATACTGCCCATATCGCTATCCAATGCCTTTACTTCAAAAATAAGTCCTGTATAATAGTTTAATCCTCTTGCCAAAGTAAAGTCGGCAACCAATTGTTTACTCATGCCCGAAGCTTGATGATATTGGAGTACATAGTTTAATTCCTCAATGCCCTTTAAAACACTTTCATTGTCACCCAATAATTTTTTTAGCTGTGTAATTTTTTCGTCGTTGCTTCCTGTAATGGTTAAATATTGTTGAACTATTTTTTGTTGCTGATCAGAAAATCCTTTGTTCTTTAATTCTTCCTGAACTTTTTCCCAACCAATTTTATCTAATTTATCTATCGCAATGGTAAGGTCAATTAGTTTTTCCTCGCCACCGCAAAGTTGAGCCAATCCTAATAAAATTTTTCTGTTATTTATTTTTACAGAAACAGGTAATTTCAAATTGTCAAATGCAGTTAAATACACCGACATTAAATCTACTTCATTCAGTAAACTATCGCTTCCTACTACATCTGCATCACATTGATAAAATTCTCTATACCTGCCTTTTTGTGGACGATCTGCTCGCCATACAGGTTGTATTTGATATCTTTTAAAAGGGAAGGTCAAGGATCCGTGATGCATGGCCACATACCTTGCAAAGGGTATAGTTAAATCGTATCTTAAAGCACGTTCTGTAATAGCAGCACTACTTTTTCCTTCAAACAATTTCTCAATGCCTTCAAGTGTTTGTTCTTTTTTTTGTGGAAGATCTAAACCGTTGTTTAAAATCTTAAAAATTAATTTGTCGCCTTCTTCTCCGTACTTGCCCATTAATGTTTCTAGGTTTTCCATAGCAGGTGTTTCCAAAGCTTGAAACCCATATAATTCAAAAACCGATTTTATGGTTTGAAATATATATTGACGTTTTTGCACCGTGGCTGCATTAAAATCTCTGGTGCCTTGTGGCAGAGAAGGTTTGCTCATGCGAAGAAATTTATAAGTAAAGATAAATTTTTTAAATTCATCGGCTATTAATTGTTTAAATTGCCCCTTTAAAATTACATTTTATGGAAAATGGACCAAGAGAAAAATCGGAGCGTTCCTACAGAATTTTTAGGAGTATCTATGACATTACCATGGCAGTGTTGATTTTGGGCTGCGGGGTCCTGATGTTAGGGGCAAAATGGTTTAAGCTGGAAGCCTTATTGAATGCCGGGGCCGATTTCAGAAATATATTTGGCGCCCTTTGTTTAGTATATGGAGGCTTTAGATTATATCGCGGCATTCAACAAACCTATTAGTAGGCTTCTCAAAATAAATCAAATTTAATCGTATGCGTTCCCTCCTTACTTTAGTTTTTGGCATCCTTTTTTTATATTCATGTAATGTCAGCGAACCTGTAAAAATTTTAGAATCTACCTCGGAAGGAACCATTTCCATTTCAATAGAAGAGAGTTTCAAACCTTTTATGGAACAGGAATTAAAAGTGTTTGCTTCTAGTTTTCCTAAAGCTCGTATTAATGTTCAATATAAGTCTGAAATTGAGTGTTTAAAGGACTTTGCAGAAGATAGTACTAGAATGATTTTTGTTACAAGAGGGTTAAATAAGGCCGAGCAAGCACAATATAAAAATCAATTAGGCTATGCACCCACTTTTGGTATTTTAGCTTACAATGCCATTGCTGTAGTCGTGCACAATAATGCCAAGGACAGTATTTTTACTTTACATGATTTACAAGATCGACTTACTGGAAAAAATGAACAGCAGGTGGTAATGGATGGAAATCATTTAACGGGGGTGGTCAGATTTTTAAAAGACAGCTTAGTAAAGGCAGATAAATTAGGAAAAAATGTAATGGCTGCCAAAGGAAGTAAAGAGGTCATTGATTATATAAAAAACAATCCTAATGCAATAGGTTTTGTTGGCATGAATTGGATTGGCGATAATTATGACCCAAGTCAAGTGGCAGACAGGAAACAGTTAAAAATGGCCAAAATAGAGTGTACTTTATGTGCCGAAAAGGGACTTTTTGCTTCTCCTTCTCAAGCTACCATTAGCTTAGGGCAGTATTCCTTATCCTTGCCCATTTATTATATTTTAAAGGAAAATGCACCCGGTTTAGGCTCTGGGCTACTCAATTTTATGAGTTTAGAGCGAGGGCAGCTAATTTTTAGAAGGGCTTTTTTAGTGCCTGCTAAAATGGGTTTTCAGAAACGAAATGGTTTAATGAACTAAGGTTGGCTAAAAACTAACAAGTTAACATTGATTTCATAAAAAATTAATGGGTTTCTAGCAAAAAAATAATAATTTTAAACCTTTCAGATGAAAAATTTTCTTTTGAAAAATAGGGCTTTCTCAAATAAGAAATTGCCCAGGGTTTGAAAATTATTTTTGTTTTAATATAAATAAATAAGTGATGAGAAAATTGGTCTTCATGTTTATCGGAGTTGTATTTGTTGCTTCAGGATTGATAGCTCAAGCGCCGGTATCGCAATTTTCAGAAGGGGTTAAGTTATTGAATTATGAAAAGAATAAATCAGCACTTATTTTTTTCAAAGACGCATTGGATAAAAATCCTGCAGATGGGGAGACTGTATTTTGGTATGGTCAGGCTTTGTTAGCACAAAATTACAATGGAATTCCTACACCTGAATCAATCAAAAAAACAAAAGAGGTATATCAAGCCGCAATGCAATCAAAAGGCAATGACCCTTGGTTATTAATTGGGATGTCTCATGTTCAATTATTAGAAGGAGCAGATAACAATGCAGTAAAACAAAATTTAGAAGTGGCTATTACTACTTCCTTAAATACAAAAGGAAAATACAAAGGAAAACCGAATCAAGATATTATCAACGCTATTGGACGAGTGTTTGCTGAACTTCCAATTCGTATTGGCGACCATCATTATGCAGTTGATAAATTAAAAGAAACTATTTCAGCTTACGATATAGTAAGTCCAAGCTTATATCTTAATTTAGGAATTAACTATTTAAAACTAGGCGGAGAGTATGGCGGGGAAGCAGTTACAGCATTCCAGAATGCAATAAATGGGGATCCGAAAAATGCTTATGCGCTTTACAGAATTGGTAAAATTTATCAAACACAAAACAATAAAGAATCAATTGAGGAATATTATAAAAAATCTATTGATGCTGATCAAGCTATTGCACCTGTATATTTTGCATTGTATGATTTTTATAAAGATAAAAACTCAAGCTTGGCAAAATCAAATTTAGATTTGTTTTTAACCCATGCCGATAAGGATCCTTTGTTTGAATATTATAGTGCTGATTATTTATACAGATCAGGGCAGTTTGATCAATCATTAGAAAAAGCAAAAGCGATGGAAGCAGCAGGGAATTTAACTGTGTTTCCAACTTTAGCAATTTTATTAGCTAAGAACTATGATCACAAAGGAGATTCTGTTCTTGCTAAATCTTATATAGAACCTTATATCAACAATACCCCTACAGATAAAATTGTAAGTACTGATTATGAGTTAGCAATCAAAATTTTGTCTCGCTTTAGTGGCAATCAAACTGCTTTAGCAACTTTGTTAGAAAAAGCGGTTGCTGCTGATACCAGTAAAGACAATAAATTGAAATATTACAAGTTAGGAGCGGATATGTTTGAAAAAGCAACGATGTATTCAGAGGCTTTAAAATGGTATACTAATTTAATCACTTTAAAAGGGTCAAAAGCTGAATTCGATTATTATAAATTGGCGAGTCTTGCTTTAAATGCGAAGAATGGCCAAGCAACTATGGAAGTGGCCAAACAATACATTGCAGCCTTTCCAGAAAAGGCACAAGGGTATAATTTCAATACTAAAGGAGCTGCCTTAATTGATACAGCCAATAACCAAGGGATTCTTTTTGAAGCAGTTAATTTTCAAAACCAATTCCTTTTAAAAGACAGTGTCAAATACAAGCAGGCATTGGTCAACAACTACTATACCTTAATTGGCTACTATAATGAAACCAAGGGCTATGACAATGCGGTTTTAATGTGTGATAAAGTACTAGAATTAGTGCCAAATGACCCAACCACAATACAAGCCAAGGCGCAATTTGTGAAAAATGCAGAAATTTTGAAGAAAATGCAAGCTGGGAAGGGTGCAAAAGCGGCAGCTGCAGACACAACGGCCCCCAAGAAAAACTAGATTTTAAATTCATTTGCAGCTCACTGCATTTGTTTATAAATAATTAAAAAAAACTCCCTATTTATAGGGAGTTTTTTACTTTAGGTGCTATCCTTTGCGTATTTTTGCGGCACCTAAACAAAACGTATGAATTTGCTGCAGTTTTTGATTTCTATTAACGAAACAAACAGCGCTAATAATTACTTACCTATAGCCCTTCAATTGCTATTTGCAGGTGGTTTTGTGTCCTTCATGTTATTTATTTCCAACTTCCTAGGTCCTAAAAGAAAAACAAGCGATAAACTAGAAAATTTTGCCAGTGGTATTGATACGCATGGGGATGCTAGATCGCCAATGGCCATTAAATATTTTCTCGTTGCTATCTTATTTGTGTTATTCGATGTGGAGGTAATTTTCTTTTATCCCTATGCAGTAAATTTTAAAAGTTTAGGCTGGGCTGGTTTTTTTGAAGTGATTTTATTTGTTGCTTTTTTCTTGGTGGGTTTTATATACATCATAAAAAAAGGGGCGTTACAATGGGAAGATTAATTATAAAAAAATAAAGTAGTAGCAATATGCGTCCTGTCCGTTTTAATTTAAATCCAAAAGAGGCTGAAATATCAGAAGCCATTTCTATGGGCAAAGCACCAGATGGTGTTCCTGGAGATGGATTTTTTGCAACTCAATTAAGCTCTGTGGTGGGACTTGCCAGAAAAAATTCTTTATGGCCTTTGCCTTTTGCCACTTCTTGTTGCGGTATAGAATTTATGGCTACGATGGCATCGCATTATGATTTATCTCGTTTTGGTTCAGAGCGTGTGGGCTTTTCACCGCGTCAATGTGATTTGTTAATGGTGATGGGTACCATTGCAAAAAAAATGGCACCTGTATTAAGACAGGTATATTTGCAAATGGCAGAACCCCGTTGGGTAATTGCCGTTGGCGCTTGCGCTTCAAGTGGTGGTATATTCGATACTTATAGTGTACTTCAAGGTATAGATCAAGTAATACCAGTAGATGTATACGTGCCAGGCTGTCCTCCACGTCCAGAAGCCATCATAGATGGTTTTATGAAAATTCAAGATTTAGTAGGACAGGAAAGTATTCGTAGACGTAATAGTGAAAAATATAAAGACTTACTTAACAGCTACGGCATCCAATAAAAATTGTAAATTTTTTTAATAAAATAATGGCATTAACCAACGAGACGATACAAAATAAATTAGTTGAAAAATTTGGCGATCAAGTGTTCAATTTTTCTACTGCGTCTGGTATTTTATCTTTCGAATCTCCCAAAGAAATAAATTTAAAAGTGCTTCAGTATTTGTACGAAGAACCTATTTTGGGATTTACTTTTTTAACTGACTTATGTGGTGTGAATTATCCTGATAATAAGGGAGCGGAATTAGTAGTTGTATATCATTTGCATAATTTTACTGAAAATATTCGTTTGCGTTATTCTATTAACACTTCTATCAATGATACGGCTGTATTTACCGCTAGTAAATTGTTTGAGAGTGCCAATTGGATGGAACGTGAAACCTATGATTTTTTTGGAATTAATTTTATAGGTCATCCTAATTTAAAACGTATTTTGAATGTAGAGGAGATGGATTATTTTCCTTTGAGAAAAGAGTATCCATTAGAGGATCAAACGCGTATTGATAAGGATGATGAAATGTTTGGAAGAGGCTAAAAAAAATGGACGCATAATAGACTAATAAATAATGGAACATCAACATCATATCACATTGCCTAAAGGGTCGATTGAAAAAACAACGACCACTTTAAATATTGGGCCCACCCATCCTGCTACACATGGGGTGTTTCAAAATATTATGGAAGTGGATGGAGAGCGTGTGGTATCGACAGAACAAACCGTGGGTTATATACATCGTGCCTTTGAAAAATTAGCAGAACGCAGGCCATTGTATCAGATTACACCTATTACCGATCGTTTAAATTATTGCAGTAGTCCTATTAATAATATGGGCTGGCATATTACCTGCGAACGTTTTTTGCAACTTGAATTACCTAAACGTGTTGATTATTTACGTGTAATTATCATGGAGCTAGCGCGTATCTCAGACCATTTAATTTGTAATTCAATTGTAGGAGTAGACACTGGGGCATATACAGGATTTTTATACGTGATGCAATACCGTGAATTAATTTATGAAATATATGAAGAAGTATGTGGGTCCCGTCTTACTACTAATATTGGCCGCATTGGTGGCTTTGAAAGGAATTTTACAAATACAGCATTTACGAAACTCGAGAAATTCTTAAACGAGTATCCAAAAGTGTTAAAAGAGTTTGAAAACTTATTTGCGCGCAATCGAATTTTCATGGATCGTACACAAGGCACTGGTGGGATTAGCGCAGAGCGTGCATTAAATTATGGATTTACGGGCCCTAATTTACGTGCAACAGGAGTAGATTATGATGTACGTGTGCAACAACCTTACAGTAGCTATCAAGATTTTGATTTTAAAGTGCCCGTGGGTACTACTGGTGATAATTATGATCGCTTTTTAGTGCGCAATGCAGAAATGTATGAAAGCATCTCCATCATAAAGCAAGCGTATCAAAAAATTCAAAACTTTAAAGGAGCAGAAGCAGAAGTGTATCATGCAGATGTACCTGAATATTATTTACCAAAGAAAGAAGATGTATATACCAAGATGGAAGCCTTGATTTGGCATTTTAAAATTATCATGGGAGAAATTGAATTACCAAAGGGCCAAATATATAGTGCAGTTGAAGGGGGTAATGGTGAACTTGGTTTTTATTTAATCAGTGATGGTGGACGTACCCCATTTAGATTACATTTTAGAAGACCTTGTTTTATTTATTACCAAGCTTTTGAGGAATTGATTAAAGGAGGCATGTTAAGTGATGCGGTGGTCACCATGAGTAGTTTGAATTTGATCGCAGGCGAGTTGGATGCGTAGATTTTGGGTGGAGAAAATAATTATTGAGAAAAATGAAATTTGTATATGAGTCTTCAATTTAATAACGAACAAATGACCGAGTTTAA
>CAINFN010000233.1 GCA_903848125.1 uncultured Bacteroidota bacterium | reverse complement strand
ACTTTCTTTCAACACATGTTAAAAAAGGGTTGGGTTATGATGGTTGTCATGATAACCGGTTATGCAAAATATTTAAGGAGGATGAACAGTACTTTTATGCTAAAGCATTAATTAGAGATAGATTTATTTGTTTGCCGATAATAGATTGTATATCTGGACAACTGGCACAACATACTCATTTTATAGATACTTTAGAAACATCTGATGAATATAAAGAATTAATATTTGAAAAAGCTTATTTCGATTCTTTTAATTGTTTTAAGCACTATAGACTAATTGATATTCCAAATAATAATGTATCAAGTGTTTATTTTATTGATGGTGAAATGGTTAAAAATTATAAATTAAGTTTTTTAAATTTAAACATTGAGCTTTACAAACATTTTCACAAAATTGAACAAGTAAATTTTAGAATTGAAAAGAATCAAAAAAAAGTTTTTGAATCAGAACAGAAAAAAGAAGACATTAATCGTCGTGTTGATGCATTGTATCAAATTCAATGTGACGAGAATAGATTACTCGTTTTAGAAAGTTTGATAAATAACATAACTATTGAAACATTTATTGAACCACCAGCACCAAAACCAAATCCAGTTATTAAGCAAGCTATTTACCCAACACCAGTTATTAAAAAACAATACGTTAAAAAAGCATACGTCAGGCCAGAAATTAATTTCGATTCTGATTCTGATTAAAATATTATAGTTATTTACTTCTTAGAAATGAGATTATGAACAGATACCCTCTATTTATTTTTCTATTGTTTTTTAGCTATTCTTCCTTTTCTCAGCTTGATAGCTCTGATAGGAATATTGAAAAAAAGACTACAGAAAATGATTTACAAACTATTATTAGCCATAAACAAATAGAAAATAGTAGTGCAAAAACATTGGCTAGTTTGCTAAACGAACAAGCCGGAATGGTTGTAAATGGAGCTTACCAACCAATGGGTAGCCTTGTAAACATTTATATGGAAGGATATATTGGGGGTAAAGCCCTTGTAGAAATTGATGGCTTGCCTGTTTGGGATCCGGCGAGTATTGCAGAAAACTATTTTGACTTAAATTATATTCCTTTAAGCATGATAGAAGAAATTATTATTACCCACGGGAGCCATTCTACCCAAGATGGAAGTGGTGCTGTGGCAGGAGTAATAAACATTATAACTCATAAAAAATATAATTCCAAAATGCTAAACGTGGTTGGCGAAATTGGTGCTGGAAATAGGGCTTCACTTTCTAAAAGTATTCAGGTTTGGGGGACATTAAAAAAATTTAATTACCAAGCAAACTATTCTGGATACCAGACAAATGGGTTTTCTTATGCTGAAGATACAATAGGAAATAAAGGATTTGATAATGACGGTTTTAAGAGTAAAGTGTTCAGCGGTTATCTTGAATACAAACCAACTATTAATCTTAAGCTGTATAGTTACTTTTTGAAGAGTATGTACAAAGCAGACACTGACGAGGATGACTTTTCTGATGCAAAAAACTATTATTATAAAAATTCATTTCTAAACACAGGAATTGGGTTTAGCTATAAAAAGAATAATCTATCAATAAGTGGAAACTACAAGTACAGTGATGTAACAAGAGCTTATTATAATTTAGACATTAATACTGAGAAGCTAAATGGCCTAGCCCACCTAATAGATTTGAAGGTAAATAACCAGATAACAAAGCAAATATCCTACAGCGGAGGGGTT
>CAINFN010000232.1 GCA_903848125.1 uncultured Bacteroidota bacterium | reverse complement strand
TAGCAAAAGAACATGCTCTTGGTATAAGACTTGAACCTGATTTACTGGAAGTTCTTCCACTTTAGGATCCCCTAATTTTAATTGAATGAGGCCTATTACCGCATAATTTAAAATGCCTTTAAATTCTGATTGAATGTCGTCTTCTACTTTTTGATTGCCCAAGTCTTGAATCGTTCTAATGCGAAGTGCTTTAATAAAAATTTGATCTACAACTGAAATAATTCTAAGTACGCGCCAAGCGGTACCATAATCCTTGGTTTTTTTTATAAAAATATCACTGCAGCTTGCAATGGCTTGATCAAATTGTACAGAAGTTTGACTCATTAAAATTGGCCTAGTTACTTGGTTAATTAATATCTTTGGACTACTGCAAGATAATCAATAACGAGCTTAAAATAAAACTATGTTTAAAATTCCTGCCAAGAATTTAGTGTGGGATATTACTACCCCTCAAGTAATGGGGATAATCAATTGTACCAGCGATTCTTTTTATGCGCCAAGTAGACAACAAAATATAGAGGAACTATTATTAAAAGTGGGGCAATTTGAAAAAGAAGGGGCTGCAATTATTGATATTGGGGCACAAAGTACACGTCCCAATGCTCAACTATTGAGTGCTGACTTAGAAATTGAACACTTAATTCCTGTAATTCATTCTATAAGAAAAGTTTTCCCAAGACTATTAATTTCTATTGATACTTTTCATGCTAAAGTGGCTCAAAAAAGTTTGGAGGCAGGTGCAAATATTATTAATGACATTAGTTGCGGAAGCTTTGATCTAGCTATATTAGAAGTGGTATCAAAATACAAAGCAGGATATATTGGAATGCATTTAACTGGCAGCATGCATGCTATGCATACTATTGAACCAAGAGAAAATGTAATGAATTCTTTACTTACCTATTTTGAAGAAAAAAGGAAATTATTGTTGTCTGCTGGTATTCAACAATGGGTGATAGATCCAGGCTTTGGATTTGGAAAAACGATGGAGGAGAATTTTAGATTAATTAGGGAATTGAGTCAATTGAATTCAATTGGCCTTCCTGTATTACTTGGCGCATCAAGAAAATCAAGTATTTACAAAACGCTTGGAATCACTGCCGAAGAAGCTTTAAATGGAACTTCTATGGTGCATACAGTTGCTTTATTAAATGGTGCAAATATCATTAGAGTGCATGATGTAAAAGAAGCTGTCGAATTAGTTAAACTCCTCCCCTTTTTAAAATAGTTAGTATAAAAAAAGCGTCCCTCAATTGGTGACGCTTTTTTTTGAAACTTATATTATGTAAGTTCTAAACTTATTTTTTTGGAGCAGCTGGTGTAGCTACTTTTGGAGCAACTGTTACATCTCTTACTTCAATATCAAAAGCTAAATTTTCGTAAGCTTTAATAGCTCCATTTGCTTGTGGGCCATAAGCTAACATTGCAGGAATATATAAACTACCTCTTGCCCCTTTTGCAAAATATCTAAGTCCAATATCCCAACCTGGAATAACTGAACCAGAACCAATTTTAACATCATAAGGTTTTAAGACAGAATCTTTAGCATTAACATTGGTATCAAATACTTCGCCTTTAAAAGTATATCCTTTGTAAAATACACTGGCCACTTTACCAGAATCAACTTTATTACTAGCATCTCCAGCTTCTTTAACTGCTACAAAAACTCCTTCTGGAGATTGAACAGCTGTAATTTTATTTTTGGCTAAATAAGCTTTGATGGCAGCAATTTCTTTAGTTTTTTCTACGTCTTGTTCTTTTTTATAATCAGCATCTACTAATGCAGTGTTGTTAAATACATTTACTATTTCAGCTTTACCTAAAATAATATCGTTTGCTTTAAATACATTGTTTAATTGAATTGCTCCCATTTTTACTAGGGTATCTACGTTTAATGAAAATTCAATTTTATCTCCTTTTCTGCATTTTAAGATCACTTCAGTAAATGTATACTTACCTAAACGAGTGGTATCAATTGGAAAATAAACTGGTATTACACCATAAGTAGAACTCAATATGCTATCTTTTGTTTTAAGTTTATACTCAATGTTTAATTTTACATAATCTCCTTGTTGTAACATTTTTTCATTACCACTTCCGTGCGTAATTTTGTAAGGCATTCCTGACGGGGCTTTTTCGTATTGATTACAACTTGCAAATAATACAATAGCAGCCACTAACTTTAACGTTGATTTTATCATTTTTAATTTAATTGTGTTAATTGTGATTTATAGTTTTCTATTATGGTTTTAAAATCATTTAATGTTTCTTCTACACTTTTTTTAGAGTTCCCACCCGCAGCATTGGCATGTCCACCGCCGTCGAAATGAGTCCTTGCAAATATATTAACATCAAAGTTACCTTTGCTTCTAAAACTCCATTTTCTTTCCTCTTCTCTGTCAATGACGATGGCAGCAAATTTAATTCCCTCTATGGATAATAAGTAGTTAACTAGCCCTTCTGTATCCCCCGTTTTAAGTTCGAATTTGTAGATATCTGTTTTAGGAATGGCCATTACAGCTGTTTTTAATGCAGGAAATACTTGCATTCTGTTCAAAAAGGCATTCCCCATAAATTTCAAACGGCCTTCGGTAGAATTATCATATATATGTTCATGTATACGTGCGTGTTGCAACCCAAGTTCCTTTAAATGTGCCACTATTTTATGAACAGAGGCGGTAGTGGAAGGGAATCGGAAAGATCCAGTATCAGTCATTAATCCAGTATACAAACAAGCTGCAATGTCTAAATTAATAAGGTTGCTGTGCCCAGATTGGACAATGAAGTCATAAATCATTTCACAGGTAGAACTCATCTTTACATCACTAATTCCATATCCAAATGATGGAATATCAGGTTGTTGATGGTGGTCAATTAAAATTTTTATTGCATCTGCCTCCCTAATTATTGGCTCTAAGTGCTTTGTTCGATGTAGTATATTAAAGTCTAAACAAAATACATAATCAGCAGCTTGAATAATTTTTGTAGCCTCTGCTTTATTCGCTTCAAAATCTATCACCTCATTGGTTCCTGGCATCCAATCTAAAAATGCTGCCCAATTGGTGGGAGAAACAACAGTAACCTCATGCCCAAGAGACTTTAGAAAATGAAATAAGGCTAAACTTGAACCCATGGCATCTCCGTCAGGTTTTTGATGCGCAGTAATGACAGCCTTAAAAGGTTGATTCAGAATAGGATAAAATTGTTCAATTGGTTGCATAGAATTGCAAATTTAGCACAAATCAGATGTTTTTCAGTAATTTTGCGGCTTCAATTACAAACTATAAAATAAATATATGACTAACAGAACTTTCACAATGATTAAGCCGGATGCAACTTCTAAAGGGTATTCAGGTGCAATTTTAGATCAAATTAGTAAGGCTGGATTTAGCATTAAAGCGATGAAATGGACAAAATTAACAGTGGAGCAAGCTGGTCAATTTTATGAAGTTCATAAAGAACGTCCCTTTTATGGTGAGTTAGTAGCCTTTATGAGTAGTGGCCCTATTGTAGCAGCCATTCTAGAAAAAGAGAATGCGGTGGCTGATTTTAGAAAATTAATTGGTGCAACCAATCCTGCTCAAGCAGAAGAAGGAACCATTAGAAAGAAATTTGCAGCCTCTATGGGAGAGAATGCAGTTCATGGTAGTGATAGCGATGAAAATGCACAAATTGAAGGGAATTTCTTCTTCTCCAATACAGAAAGATTCTAATATATATAAATCTGCCCTTAAGAAAATGTAAGGGCAGATTTATTTTGCCTATTATTTTTTTTATTTTTTGGCGCCTCTTGAAATAGGTTTGCCGTATTTTTTCTGCATGATTTCTTTTCGGTTCTTGCGCACATTTACTTTGCTGTTTTTGGCAGACTTTTCATGAAAGGAAGCACCTACTTCTTCTTTCTTGGGAAGTTTTATCTGAATTATTTTCATGCGAACTTTAGGCTTCTCATCTTCTGTTAATATTTCAGAGATTTCTAACGTTTCAGGTAAATCCAACATGGGAATAGCTTGTTTCATTAAGCTTTCAATTGCTTTTTGAAAAACAATTTCTTTTTCAGTGATAAAGGTAATAGCTATTCCTTTTTTATCGGCTCTACCAGTTCGGCCTATTCGATGTATATAGTTTTCCGGTACTTCTGGAGTATCAAAATTAATTACGTGAGTTACTTCAGCAACATCAATACCTCTTGCCATTACATCGGTGGCAATAATGTATTTAAATACGCCGGCTTTAAATTGTTTAACTGTATTGAATCGGTAATTTTGTTCTTTGTTTGAATGTATTACCCCTACTCTTTCAGGGAATTTTGTTTCTAATTGTTCATACAATTGATCTGCCAAAGACTTGGTGGCTGCGAATATCAACACTTTAGTCATCGCTTCATTATTACTTAATAATAATTCTAATAAATTTACTTTGGTATTAAAATTAGGAACGGCATAGGCAGTTTGAATAATATTTTCCAATGGAGTACCTGTTGGTGCCGCTTCTACTCTTATTGGCGCATTAAAATAATCATTCATTAATTTTTCAACATCATCAGTGATGGTGGCTGAAAAAAGTAGGTTTTGTCTTTTCGCTGGAAGTAATTCTAATATATTAGTGATTTGTTTTCTAAAACCAAGATTAAGCATTTCATCCATCTCATCAATCACTAGCTTCTTTATCATTTTGGTTTTAAATGCCCCATTCATGGCTAAATCAAATAAACGGCCTGGTGTGGAGACCAATACATCCACTCCTTTTTCTAATTCGAGTTGTTGTGTATTAATATTTACGCCTCCATATACACCTACTGTAATTACACTCATGTAGGTGGTTAATTTTTTTGCAGCTTCAACTACTTGAACCACTAACTCTCTAGTGGGCACTAATATTAAAATTTGAGGGTCTTTGCTTTTATCAAATTTCCATTGTCTTAGACAAGGTAATAAATAAGCAAAAGTTTTTCCTGTTCCAGTTTGAGCAATTCCACAAACATCTCTTCCTGACATCACTATTGGAAATACTCTATGTTGAATAGTAGTGGGTGTTGTAAATTTTAAATCTTCTACAGCACGTAATAAGGGCGTATTGATATTTAAATCTTGAAAAGTCATAATTCTTAAATGAAGGACGAAGGTAGTTT
>CAINFN010000231.1 GCA_903848125.1 uncultured Bacteroidota bacterium | reverse complement strand
TTAGCTTTACAGATTGCCCCATACGGCTGTTGATTAAGTTTGGTGCAATGGGCTCTATCTTGGCTATTGCTATGGGCATCTCAGTGTTAATAGCGCGGCTGGCAGGTGTTATTGAGGTGCCAGGCTACGCAGCAACCGTAATCATTGTGTTGATTTTTGGAGCTTTGAATTTATTAGGCTTAGGATTGGTAGGTACTTATGCATGGCGCACTTATGAAAATACTAAACAACGCCCGTTGGCTATCGTCTCAATGAAAATATCAAATGACAAATAAACGTTCATCCTTAAAACTAGTGCCTGAAATTTCTCGAAATATTGTTGTAGTGGGCGGGTTTATTTTATTTGCCTTAGGTTTTTATTTTTTTCTAGGTCAGATTATTGAGCCCCCCTGTTGCGATGCAAATCAATACATTGAGATTGCTAATAAATATAACCTGGATGGTATGTTATCAATTAAAGAAGGATTAAGGACGTTTGGATACCCATGGTTGCTGTCAATAATATTTAAAATCAGTCATATTAGTAACTTACCAGCAAGTTTATTGGTTTTCTTAGCTCAATTAACCATCTATTTTCTTGCTATTTTTTTTGTAGCTAATGTGGCAAGTCATTATTCAATGAAAATGTCGGCAATAATTTACTTGGCACTATGTATAAATATTTTTGTTATTCCATATGCAGGCGTAACACTAACTGACTCGCTATATGTTTCTATTAGTATTATGATTTTTGCTGTTGCTATGGAAATGGATTTTTTGCATCATTTAAGTGGACCTATAACAACAAACAAGGTTTTCTTAATTAGTTTTTTGCTGTGTTTAGCAATCACTATTCGCCCCGCGTCAATATGGTTAGTTTTACCTGTTTTTTATTGCTTAGCTAGATTGATTTATAAGGGAAGTATTGGTGTTTTTGAAACTTCATTGGCTCTTCTCTTTGGTAGTACTCCCTTATTAATACAAATCGTCATAAATGTAACAAATTTTCATGTCGTCAGTTTTCTGCCTGTTCAAGATTTGGGGGGGGCACAAATAAAATGGGGTATACAGAATATTAAGTATGGTACATGGTTAGGTGGTGGCTCCCCACATAATTATTACCCCTCATCAAATTTGATTAATGCTACGGGGGATAGTTTAAGCTGGTATTTAAATAACCGGCTTGATGCTTGTAAGTTATTATTTTTTAAACTCATAGGCGCATTCGATTTCGATTATTTAATGCCTTATCCATATCACCAACCCCGTTATAAATGGGTTGTATCATTCTTCTCTTTTACAATATTTTGGCTTGGAATTTATGGTGTTTTTCTTCATCTTTATACCAATAAGCTACTTTTACTAGGCTCTCGCTTTATGCCATTAGTAATTTTTATTAGTTGGTGTTCTGTTTCGTTATCTTCAGCTCTGGAGTTGAGGTTTACACTGCCTTTAATTAGTTATTTTATTATTGTGGCATGTGCAGTAACTGATTTGATTTTATCAACTAGAAATAAAAAACATATTTATAGTGTTGTAGGTGGCTGGGTTGTTTTTATGCCAGTTTTTTATTTAGTATCAGAGTTTATTAGGGCTCAAAGTACAGTAATACAATGATAATGATTTTTTTGTTGCCACAGTTATAGAATACCAATATCTTCAGTAACGATAAATTACTAGTTTGAATAAAGGAATATGAATGGAATATCCACTTTTGCTAAAGGCAAAGCAGGTGACTGGAAAGAATTTAATATTCAGAAATGCTTGCATTACAGATGCTGCTTTCATTTTTTCATTACGCACAGATGCAAAGAAATCTCAACATCTATCAGTTGTATCAGGACAATTATTAGACCAAGAAATATGGCTTGATAAATATGCAACGCGTGATAACGAGGTTTACTTTATTATTGAGAACAAAGTTGGTGAATTAGTCGGGACTGTTAGGCTTTATGATAGCGATAGGTATAGTTTTTGCTGGGGAAGTTGGATTATTA
>CAINFN010000230.1 GCA_903848125.1 uncultured Bacteroidota bacterium | reverse complement strand
TATATTTTTTAATCCTTTACTTCAATTGAAAAATCTCCTTAGAATTCCGTCCTAGGCCATCGTAGTCAAGTCCATAACCCACCACAAATTTATTGGGGATCTCAAAGCAAGTATAATCTACTTTTACTTCATATTGACGAGCTTCTTTTTTATTAAGTAGCACTGCAATTTTAACCGATGCGGGGCTACTTGAAGCCAATTGTGGTAAATAATGGTGTAAGGTTTTGCCTGTATCAATAATGTCTTCCACAATAATAATATGACGCCCAGTTACATTGGCTTCTAAGCCAATAGCAGTAATTACATTCCCAGACGAAGTCATTCCTTTATAGGAGGCGAGTTTGATAAAACATACCTCGGCTTCAATCGTAATTTGTTTGAAAAGATCAGCAGTAAATAAAAATGAACCATTTAAAATAGATAAAAAGATAGGCTTCTTGCCAGCATAATCTATATTTAGCTGAGTAGCAAGGGCAGAAATTTTTTCTTGAATTTCATTTTCACTTAAGTAAGGTATAAATTCTTTATCTACTACTTTTATTGAATTCATGGAATAATTTTATTGTAAATGAATTAGTTATTCTTTTTATTAAAAGGGTTCAATTTTTTAGGAGCGTCATAGGGAGCGAATAAAAATAAAAAATCACCCACTTTTAAATTATCATCCGAAGCTTTAGGATTATACAGCTTCAAGAAGTTCAGTTGTATGCCTTCGGCTTGGCTAATACTGTATAAACTTTCATTGGCTTTTATAGTATATACTTTTTTTGGAATTTCTTTTTTCTTAGCAGCTAAAAATACCAGTTGGTCATTAGGCAATAAGTCGGTTTCCTGTATTTCATTGTATTCGAAAAGTCGATACAAGGGCACATTATATGTATTGGCTATGGCAAGATAGGAACTGCCTGTTTTAGCCCATATCACTGGCACATCATTGATTCTAAATCTTACACTAGGGTAGTTAATGGCTGGCTTTTTAATTTCTTTAGTTAGCGTATCTGCAACTTGAACCGTCTCTTTTTTGGTTTCTGTTTTTAGAAGTTCAATACTTTGTATGGCTTTAGGAATACTACTGCTTACTTTTTCAATAGCAGTCAATCCTTTCACATTGGAAAGTTGAACCATATCTACCGTGTCTTTGTTAATAGGTGCTATTTCTTTAGCAACTAATGAATCAGCAGAAATAATAGGTTTGAGCGTATCTGATTTCACAATCTTAATTGTATCCTTAACTATAGTCGCCTTATTAGTAGCTGCTATTGAATCCTCTTTGGCTAATTCTGGAAAGTTATATTGAGAAAGCTCAAAGTCGGCTATTACTTTTAATAATTTCCTTGGGTAGTCTGGCGCAGTAGCATAGCCCGCTTTTTTAAGACCATAGGCCCAGGCAGAATCATCTACAGGGTCTAATTCAAAAAGGGGTGCATAATTAGGTCTAGTTTTTAAAAAATCAGAATGGTCAATAAATGAACGTGCTGCAGTGCCATACACCCTAAAACATTCTTGTTTGGTATCATCATCTTGATAGGTAGTTTCACCTTTCCAATCAGACTTACATTTAATGCCAAAATGATTTTTAAAGTTCAAGGCTAAATTACTTTGGCCGCTATTGGATTCTATAATTCCTTGCGCCAAAGTAATGGAGGCTGGAATACCTGTACGTTTCATTTCTTTAACGGCAATGTCCTTATATTGATCTATATAAATTAAGGTGGCTGTATTTTGAGCCATTAAGCAAGGTTGAATTAAAAAGAGTAGCAATAATGTGGCTATGCTTTTTTTCATTTTATTATTTTTTTCTAATCAAAGTTAAGCCATCTCGCAGTGTGATCATCACTTGCTCTGTTTTTTGATCCTGTAAAACATACTCGTTAAAGGCTTGTATGGCTTTAGCGCTTTTGCCTTGAATCGAATCTTCCAGTACTTCACCATGAAATAGTACATTGTCAACTATGATTAAGCCATTATCATTAAGTGCAGGCAGTACTAATTGATAGTAGTCGATATAACTGGTTTTATCGGCGTCAATAAAAACCAAGTCCCATTTTTTAGAAAGGGTGGGAATGATTTCTTTTGCATCGCCTACATGCATGCTAATTTGGTTGTTTTTTGGACTTGCAGAAAATGCCAACTTTGCTTTTTGAGCATCTTCTTCTCTTAACTCAATCGTATGTAATTCCCCGTTGGGTAACAATCCCTCGGCCAAACATAAGGCACTAAATCCGGTAAAGCTTCCAATTTCTAATATGAAATGGGGCTGTACTATTTTACTTATTAAGCTTAAGAAGCCACCCTGCGTCCAGCTACTTTGTAAGTGCGCATGAGGATGGTTAGCTAATGTTTCCTCGTAAATACTTTTTAAATATTCGGGGGTAGCATTGCTATACTTTTGAGCATATTCATTTGCTAAAGGGTGAATAAAATCCATACAACAAATGTCTAGCTTTTTTCTGTATTTGGGGATGAAATTAACCAAAGCCCTATAAATGTAATGAGGCCATTAATGATTAAAAGCTCTTGTCCAATCCTAAAATTACCAAAAAGAATAGGCTGGAAGTAGTCTAATGCCAAACACAATAATGGGGCTAAAAAGCAGGGTAGAAAAGCCCATTTGTCAATTATTTTTCTTTTGGTTACAATGCCAAAGGCAAATAAGCCTAATAGAGGGCCATAGGTATAAGAC
>CAINFN010000229.1 GCA_903848125.1 uncultured Bacteroidota bacterium | reverse complement strand
TTGATATTTAAATCTTGAAAAGTCATAATTCTTAAATGAAGGACGAAGGTAGTTTATTTAAAATGGTGGAAAAAATGAGGGGATAGGATGGCCATCGCTTTGCTCTGGCATCCTCTATAACTTGTTTTTCAAACAAATTATAGAGGATTACCTCACTTCGTTCGGTTATCCTCTATACCCTCAGTGCAAAAGCATAAAAACAGCAGCCAACAGAGGGGATTTTCAGATCCCCCCTGTTGGCTGTAACTTATTTAAATCATTCACAAATTCAAGCGAGCTTGATTTGTTCGCTCTTGAAAATATCAAAGCCTTAACTGACGTTAAGGCTTCTGTTTTCTTTTTTGGTCGGGTGAACAGGATTTGAACCTGCGACCACACGCCCCCCAGACGTGTACGCTACCGGACTGCGCTACCACCCGATTCACTCAATTTCTGCTTATTTAGCTGATTTTGAACCTAAAAACTCAGGATTTTGGGTGCAAATATAACCTAAATAGAAAAATCGAGGTATATTGCATCAAATTATTATTGACCTG
This sequence comes from uncultured Bacteroidota bacterium, assembly GCA_903848125.1. Lineage (GTDB taxonomy): Bacteria > Bacteroidota > Bacteroidia > Chitinophagales > Chitinophagaceae > Sediminibacterium. Next base: position 7,511 of record CAINFN010000229.1, on the reverse strand, counting down.
ATGACAATTCTTCTAAGACAAGTCAAAATTGCAGATCCAAGGTCGCCTCTTAACGGGTTGGTTAAAGACATTTTAATTCAAGACAATCAGATCGTTTCCATTTCAGAAAAATATACAGGTAAAGCAGATGAAGTAGTTGAATTAGCAAATGCGTCTGTTGCACCTGGTTTTGTAGATCCTTTTGTTCAATTCTGTGATCCAGGGATGGAACATAGAGAAACCTTAATAACAGGTGCTGCTGCTGCTCAAAATGGAGGCTTCACAACTGTATTTGTACTTCCCAATACACAGCCTGTTATCGATAATAAATCTCAAGTAACCTATATCAAGCAAAATACTCAAGATTTACCTATTCATATTTTACCCATTGGATCTCTATCTAAAAAAGCCGAAGGAAAAGATTTAGCAGAAATGATTGACATGCATTCCAATGGAGCAGTTGCCTTTAGTGATGGCTCCTATCCTGTTCAATCAACCCTCCTATTTTTAAAAGCCCTTCAATATGTTAAAGCATTTGATGGAGTGGTTATTCAAATGCCAATTGATAAAAGCTTGGGGAGTTTAGGTTTGATGAATGAAGGCATCTTATCCACTCAATTAGGATTGCCTGGTATCCCATCCATTGCAGAAGAATTAATTATCTCAAGAGATATCGAATTACTAAAATACACCCATTCTAAATTACATATTACTGGAGTAAGCACTGCTAAAGGAATTGATTTAATTGCCACTGCAAAAAAAGCCGGCTTACAAATAACTTGTAGTGTAACGCCTTATCATTTATTTTTCACTGAAGATGATTTGAAAGATTACGATACCCTATTAAAAGTATATCCTCCTCTAAGAACAAAGCATGACCAGAAAGCTTTATTGGCAGCTGTTGAAAATGGAGTGGTGGATTGCATTAGTTCACATCATATGCCTCAGGACTGGGATGGAAAAACCATTGAATTTGAAAATGCAAAAGCAGGTATCGCTTGTATTGAAACTAGCTTTGCAACCATACATCATTTATTACCTAAGTTAACTGAACAAAGAATTGCAGAATTATTTTCAATCAATGCAAGAAAAGAATTTGGTTTAAGCCCAGCTTCAATTGAAGAAGGAAGTGCTGCAGAGCTTACCCTCTTTTCAAGAAAAGAAATTACAACTATTTCAAAAAATGATTCTAAAAGCAAGTCTGCCAATTCTCCTTTTTGGGATATCAAATTAACTGGTAAGATTCTTGGAACAGTTTCAAAAGGGATAGTTCATACAAATAAATAAAATAAACAAAATGGAAAATAAAGTTACAACGCACATAGTAAAAGGATTAATGCTTAGTGCATTGTCTATTGTTTTTAGTATGGTAGTATACATATTCAACCTATATGATATTTCTTGGTTGAATTGGGTTAACACTGTCGTTTTAATGGGAGGATTAATCTACGGTAATATTTTATATGCCAATCAAAATAACAACCAAGTTACTTTTGGAAATTTATTTGCTCATGGATTTAAAACAACGGCAGTAGTAATTGTGATCACTACCATTTACACAGTAGTTGCGTTTAAATTTTTATTTCCTGATATGGTGGATAAAATTCTTGACATTTCTAAAAAGCAAATGGAAAAAAATCCAAAAATGACCGATGAAATGATTGAACAAGCCATGACCATGACTAAGAAATTCTTTATGCCATTTGCTATTGCAGGAACAATATTAGGAACTGGTTTTATGGGGGCAATTGCTTCACTCATTGGTGCAGGTGTTGCTAAGAAAAATCCAGTTGACCCATTTAACAACCCTACTGCTTAATTAATATGCAAATTTCAGTAGTTATACCCTTATTGAATGAAGCCGATTCTTTACCTGAATTAATGGAATGGATTCATCGTATCATGAATACCCATAATTATTCCTACGAAGTAATTATGGTAGATGATGGAAGTGATGACAACAGTTGGGACACGATTACAGCTTTAAGAGTACCATACCCTAGTTTAAAAGGGATTAAATTTCAACGCAATTATGGAAAGTCTGCTGCATTGAATGAAGGGTTTAAATTAGCACAAGGTGATGTAGTTATTACCATGGATGCCGATTTACAAGATTCTCCTGATGAAATTCCAGAATTTTATGAGATGATTACACAACAAGGATTTCATTTAGTGAGTGGCTGGAAGAAAAAGAGATATGATAATACATTTACTAAAAATATTCCTTCAAAAATATACAATGCTGTAGCAAGAAAAAGTTCCGGTATTATTTTACACGATTTTAATTGCGGTATTAAAGCTTATCAATTAAAAGTGATAAAAAGCATAGAAGTATTTGGAGAAATGCACAGGTACATCCCTATTTTAGCAAAATGGGCTGGTTTTAAAAAAATTGGAGAAAAGGTAGTAGTGCATCAAGCTAGAAAATACGGTACCACTAAATTTGGATGGGAGCGTTTTGTAAATGGTTTTTTAGATTTGATGACCATTCAATTCTTATCCAAATTTGGGAAAAAACCTATGCAACTTTTTGGTTTGGTAGGTACCTTGTTTTTCCTAATTGGATTTTTTGCCTTTGGCACGATTATTTTTGATAAATTCTTGAATCCTGAATATTCAGTGACCAATAAGCCAGCATTTTTTATTGCTATTACAACCATGATTATTGGCGTACAATTATTTTTAGCTGGTTTTATTGCTGAGTTGGTGAATAGAAATGCTCCTGATAGAAATACTTATTTAGTAGAAGATAAAATTGGCTTCACAAGTTAATCAGCTACCTCAATTTCAATGAAAAAGAAAGTTATCATTATTGGACCTGCTTGGCCCTTAAGAGGTGGTTTAGCAACTTTTGATGAACGATTAGCTAAACAATTTATGCAGGAAGGTTTTGATGTTACTATATATACCTTCTCTTTACAATACCCAAATTTTTTATTCCCTGGTAGTACTCAGTTTTCAGAAGAGCCTGCGCCGACTAATTTAAAAATTAAAGTTTGTATTAATTCAATCAATCCTTTCAATTGGATTAAAGTTGGTAATGAACTAAGAAAATTAAAGCCAGAATTTATTGTGGTTCGTTTTTGGATGCCTTTTTTTGGCCCTTGTTTAGGCACCTTGCTTAGAATTGTAAAATGGAATAAATATACACACAATGTTTGCATTGCAGATAATATCATTCCGCATGAAAAAAGACCTGGTGATACCCTTTTTACAAAGTATTTTATCAAGCCAATTCATAGGTTTATTACGATGAGCGAATTGGTGAATAAGGATTTAGTTTCATTTACGACAACCCCATCCATTAATATAGTTCATCCTATCTATGATACTTTTGGAGAAATTATTACTAAGCATGACGCAAGAAAACATTTAAGCTTACCTGAAGAAGATAAAATTATTTTATTTTTTGGGTTTATCCGAAAATATAAAGGGTTAGACCTTTTGTTGGAAGCGATGAATGATGAAAGAATTAAAAGTGCCAAAATTAAATTGTTAGTAGCTGGTGAATTTTATGAAGATCCTAATCTTTATAAAGAGATTATCCAAAAACATCAATTAGACGACTCCTTATTTTTAAGAACAAATTTTATTAATAATAGTGAGGTGAAATATTATTTATGCGCTGCAGATTTTGTAATACAACCTTATAAATCAGCTACTCAAAGTGGCGTTACACCATTGGCTTATCATTTTGAAAAACCAATGTTAGTCACCAATGTGGGTGGATTACCTAGCTTAGTGCCCAATTTAAAAGTGGGTGTAGTTACCGAACCCAATCCTACAGCTATTGCAACTGGTATTATGACCTTGTATGCATTAGGCGAAACCCATTTTTTAAAGCATCTTTGCGAAGAAAAAAAGAAGTACGGTTGGGATAAATTAACTGGTGCAATCACACAAAATTTGATGTAACATGCTATTTCGAAGTAAAGCTCCTTTAAGAATTGGATTGGCCGGAGGAGGCACTGATGTAAGTCCTTATAGCGATGAATTTGGTGGCATCATTTTAAATGTTACTTTATCATTGTATGCACATACCACTATTGAATTGATGAGTGAACCTAAAATTGTTATAACGTCAATAGATAAAAATGAAACTCAAAGTTTTGATTTAACAAATAACCTTCCTATTGATGGTACTTTAGATTTAGTAAAAGGAGTTTACAATCGTATTCAAAAAGATTATCCATTTGAACTTCGAGGATTTAAGATTTCTACCAAGGTAGATGCACCAGCTGGAAGTGGATTAGGTACCTCCTCTACTTTAGTTGTTTCTATATTGGGGGCTTTCAAGGAAATGCTAAAGTTTAAATTAAATGAATACGAGGTAGCACATTATGCATATGAAATTGAAAGGACTGATTTAGCATTGGCCGGTGGTAAACAAGATCAATATGCAGCCACTTTTGGAGGATTTAATTTTATGGAATTTTCAGCCAATGATAAAGTAATTGTCAATCCACTTAGAATACGTCAAGATTATGTTAACGAATTGGAGAATAATTTAGTCTTATACTTTACTTCTTCTACTAGAGAATCTGCTACCATTATTAAAGAGCAACAGAAAAATGTAGTGGAGAAAAATATTAAAAGTATTGAAGCAATGCATCATCTAAAAGATCAAGCAAAAAGAATGAAAGAAGCTTTGCTCATGGGGAAAATTGATACCATTGGAGAAATTTTAGATTATGGTTTTCAACAGAAAAAAGACATGGCTTCAAATATTTCTAACGCAGCTATCGAAAATATATATCAACAAGTAAAAAAGGCAGGTGCGACTGGTGGTAAAATTAGTGGCGCAGGTGGAGGTGGTTTTATGATATTCTATTGTCCAAAAAACACCAAATATAAGGTGATTCAAACTTTAGAGTCATTAGGTGGTACCATCAAACAATATAGTTTTACCGAACATGGTTTAACCACCTGGACAATAACCGAATAATCTATTTATCTTTACATTTATAAGCTCACGTAAACAATAAGTATGAATCACAAAATCAACGATATTATAAATGCCTCTATTGAGGTAAAAAGTCAATTAATAAAGGATGCTACATTTTCAGTTAAAATTGAAAAAGCGATTACTATTATAACCGAAGCCTTTCAAAAAGGAAATAGTGTCTATTTTGCAGGAAATGGTGGAAGTGCTGCAGATGCGCAACATTTGGCTGCAGAGTTTTCGGGTCGATTTTACAAAGATCGTAAGGCATTACCTTCCGAAGCATTGCATTGCAATACCTCCTATTTAACAGCCGTTGCCAATGATTATAGTTATGATGTTATTTATGCTCGATTAATAGAGGGATTGGCTAAACCAGGGGATGTATTGGTTGGTTTTAGCACTTCCGGTAATTCTGGAAACATTGTAAAAGCATTTGAAAAATGTAAAGAACTTAAAGTGACGACCATCGGATTTACTGGGTCGACTGGTGGTAAGATGAAAGAACTGAGTGATTTACTTTTAAATGTGCCTTCTAACGACACACCTAGAATTCAGGAGAGTCATATTCTAATTGGTCATATCATTTGTGAATTGGTTGAAAAAAATATATTTGGTTAATGGAAGCCATCGTGTTAGCAGGTGGATTGGGTACTAGATTAAGATCGGTGGTACCAGATTTGCCAAAATGTATGGCACCCATTAATGATACCCCGTTCCTATCCTATCTAATTGATCATTTAATTTTACAAGGTATTACTCATTTTGTTTTTGCTTTAGGGTATAAATCAAATGAATTTATCCATTTTTTAGAAGCAAAACTTCCAAATAATAATTTTAGCATAGTGGTAGAAGAAGAGCCCTTAGGTACAGGCGGGGCCATCAAACTAGCTATAAGTAAAACAACTAATAAGGACATAATAGCATTAAATGGTGATAGCTTATTTAAAGCTAATTTGAATGAGTTGATGCAATTTCATTTAGAAAAGAAATCAAGTTGCACATTAGCACTAAAGCCAATGCAGCAGTTTGAAAGATATGGTTCTGTTGAAATCAATGATCATGCTACTATTACTTCATTTAAAGAAAAGCAATTGATTGAATCGGGTTTAATTAATGGAGGGGTTTATGCGATTAATATTCCTAATTTTTTAGAAAAGAATTTGCCAAATAAATTTTCTATGGAAAAAGGCTATTTAGAAAAATTTGCTGCTGAAGGTAAATTCTTTGGTCATATACAAGAAGCTTATTTTATTGATATTGGCATACCCGAAGATTTTGCCAGGGCTCAAAAAGAATTACTATAAAATATTTTTACAATAGAAACCGAATACATGTTTAATATAAAGAATACCGATTTTAGTTGGACTTTGTTTCTTGATAGGGATGGGGTAATTAATTTTGAACAGCACAATGATTATGTAAAAAACTGGGCAGACTTTAAATTTTATAAGGAGAGCTTACTAGCACTTCCTATTTTGGCTAAAAAATTTAAAACCATTGTTATTACTACCAATCAAAAAGGAGTTGGTAAAAAGTTGATGTCTGAAGTTGATTTAACCAATATTCATCAAAACATGGTACTTGAAATTAATAAAGTGGGTGGTAGAATTGATCATATATTTTATTGTACCGATTTAGATAATGAATCCATTAATAGAAAACCACAACCTGGTATGGCATTTCAAGCCAAGGAGAAATTTCCAAGCATTGATTTTACAAAATCTATTATGGTGGGTAACAGAACCAGTGACATGGAATTTGGAAGAAATGCAGGACTGCATACAGTGTTTTTAGCCACCACGCATCCTGAAACAGCTTTTCCTAATCATTTAATTGATTACAGATTCAATCATTTACTTGAATTTGCTGAAGCTTTACAGTACTAGTCTAATTTAAGTACCGCTAAGAAAGCTTCTTGTGGAATTTCCACATTACCTATCTGACGCATTCTCTTCTTTCCTTCTTTTTGCTTCTCTAATAATTTACGCTTACGGCTAATATCACCACCATAACATTTAGCGGTTACATCCTTACGCATGGCAGATATATTTTCTCTAGCTACTACTTTTGCACCAATGGCAGCTTGTATCGCAATCTGGAATTGTTGTTTGGTTAATAGTTCTTTTAATTTTTCACAAAGTCTACGACCAAAATCAGAAGCCTTGCCTCTATGTATTAAAGCACTTAAGGCATCTACTTTTTCAGCATTTAATAAAATGTCCATTTTCACAATATCTGCGTCTCTAAATCCTATTTGAGAATAGTCAAAAGAAGCGTAGCCTCTTGTTTGACTTTTTAATTTATCGTAGAAGTCAAATACAATTTCCGTCATGGGCATTTCAAAAATTAATTCCACCCTAGTAGGTGTCAAATAACTTTGATTCATTAAAATTCCACGTTTGCTCAAACAAAGGGTAATGATATTTCCGATATAGTCTGGTGAGGTAATAATTTGTGCACGAATATAAGGCTCTTCAATATGCTCAATTTTTACTGGATCGGGCATTTCAGAAGGGTTGTTCACGATAATCTTTTCTCCTCTAGTGGTATAAGCAATAAAGCTTACGTTGGGAACTGTGGTAATTAC
>CAINFN010000228.1 GCA_903848125.1 uncultured Bacteroidota bacterium | reverse complement strand
TAAGTCTCCCATTTTTTTAATTTTTATATTTTAATATTTATTTTCTATTCTATTTTTTAAAGTAGTTAAAATTTATCCCTCCTTTCTGCTAAAACCTTTTGGGCCACCACTGTCTGCATCATTCATTCTAATACGACGGCCTTTGTAATTTTTACCATCTACGGCATTAATCATTTGTTTGGCAACACCTGATTCAATTTCTACCCAACTATTCATATCGCGCATGTCTATTTTACCTAAAGTTTCTTTTTTCAAATCGCTCATGTCTAAAATAAACTGCAAAAAACTTGCTTTGTAAAAACCATCTTTGGTACCCAAGTTTACAAACAATTTAGTATACCCACTTGCGCCTCTTTCTGCACCGCGACTTCCACGATCACCAGCACTTCGCTCCATACCACGATCATTGCTTCTTGTACGTCCGCGATCGGCGCCACCAAATTCTTGACGGCCTCTATCACGATTGCGATCTTGTTGTTGCATTGGTTCACGACGACCTCTTTCTGCAGTTCTTACATTTAAATCTTGTGCATTTTCATAATAACTTAAGAAACGGTTAAATTCTAACGCAGCTACACGCTTTAATATTTCTTCCTTAGTCATGTCGGCAAATTTTTCTGCCAACATAGGGACATAAGTTTCATAATCGCCATGACTAACATCGGTAGACATTAACTTATCCATTACATGGAAAAATTGTTTTCTACAAACATCTTTACCACTTGGAATATCTAATTTATGGAAAGTACACTTGTTCATGTTTTCAATCTGACGCAAACGATACGACTCACGAGCGTGCACAATAGAAATACAAATACCCTGACTCCCTGCACGACCTGTACGACCGCTACGGTGCGTATATACTTCTACATCATCAGGTAATTCAAAATTGATTACGTGCGTAATGCCTTTTACATCAATACCTCTTGCAGCCACATCGGTAGCAATTAACAATTGCAAACTCTTGTCACGGAATTGACCCATGACTCTATCACGTTGTTGTTGTGTTAAATCACCATGGATAGCATCGATATCATACCCTTCACGTGTTAAACGTTGTGCTACTTCTTGTGCATCAGCTTTTGTTCTTGTAAAAATAATTCCATAGATACCTGGGTTAAAATCGATGATTCTCTTTAAAGTCTCATAACGATGTTGGGCCGAGGTTAAATAGTACTGATGATCAATGCTCTTATTCGTTGCATTGACTTTACCAATCGTTACTTCTACTGGCTCTTTCATGTAACGCTTGCTTACTTTTCTAATTTCAGCTGGCATGGTTGCACTAAATAACCAGATACTTTCTCTATTCGGTGTATTCTTTAAAATAAATTCAATGTCATCTTGGAATCCCATGTTTAACATCTCATCGGCTTCATCTAAAACAACATATTCAATCTTCTCTAAATTGATTGCCTTTCTTTCGATTAAGTCAATTAAACGACCTGGAGTGGCTACTACTACTTGTACGCCTCTTTTTAAATCTTTGATTTGCATACCAATAGACGTGCCGCCATAGACTGCTAAAACTTGCAAACCTGGAATGTGTTTTTTAAACAAATTCATTTCGCTTACAATTTGCATACACAATTCTCTTGTTGGACAAACCACTAAGGCTTGAGGGAATTTTTCTGCTGTTTTAATTAATTGTAATAAAGGCAAACCAAAGGCTGCTGTTTTTCCAGTACCTGTTTGCGCCAATCCAATAAAATCTTTAGTTCCACTTATTAAAACCGGAATAGAACGCTCTTGAATCTCTGTTGCGTGTGTGTATCCTAATTCAGTCACTGCTTTTACCAATTGCTCATTAATACCAATTTCTGTAAATGTTTTTTTCGACTTTACGGCCTCTAACAAATCATTTGTAATTTCTACTTCTTCTTTCTTCTTCATTTTTTATATTTTTTGCTTAGTCACTAAAAGTGCTTTGCTTTTTTTAATTATTTTAAAATCCTTTTTATTTGATTGGCATTTTGAATCAACTCTAATAAATAATCGGCATTGTCTTTTTCAAGACTTGCTTTAAATTTTTTAAGCTGACTAATATGCTCATTCAATACATCTAATACATTTTCTTTGTTTTGCATAAAAATGGGAACCCACATGTCCGCATTGGACTTAGCCAATCGCACTGTGCTTTCAAAACCACCACTTGCTAACTCAAAAATCGCATCAGACTCTTTTTGCTTCTCTAACACGGTATTGGCCAATGCAAAAGAAGTAATATGTGAGATATGACTTACATACGCTACTTGGATGTCATGTTTAATGGCATCCATATAAAGTATGTGCATACCTAAAGCTTGATATATTTTTTCTACTAGTTCAATAGCATCTGCATCCACCTGCTCTTTGTTACAAATTACAGTAGCCTTTTCAACGAATGCATCTTCTTGTGCAGCTGTTGGACCACTAAATTCAGTTCCCCACATAGGATGTGTTGGAACAAAACGACCTTTGTTTAAATGAGCATTGGCAATACGAACAATACTTTCTTTAGTAGAACCTAAATCAAAAACAACTTGCTTGTCCACCAAGTTTAATATAGTGGGCAATAAATTTTCAGCCACATTCACAGGAGTAGCAAGTACTATGATATCCGAAGCTGCAATGGCGTCTTCTAAAGACATAATCTCATCTACTATACCCAATTGCAAAGCTTGCTTTTGGTGTTCAACGTTATGATCCACTCCAATCACTTTGGAGACTAAGCCTTTCTTTTTCAAAGACAAAGCCAGTGAACCGCCCATTAAACCAATTCCAATCACTGTTAAACGCATGCTTTAATTCTTTTTATTGCTTCACTAAATTTTTCTATGGAACCACATAAACTCACTCTGATGTATTCGTTACCTGCAGAGCCAAAAATGCCTCCAGGGGTAATAAAAACATTGGCATCGTATAATACTTTATCACTTAATGCATATCCATCTTTGTAAGTTGCGGGAATTTTGGCCCATACAAACATGCCTACTTGTTGTTTAGTGTAGACACATTTTAAAACATCTAATAACTCGAATACTTTTT
>CAINFN010000227.1 GCA_903848125.1 uncultured Bacteroidota bacterium | reverse complement strand
TTGTTAGTATCATTTTAATTGGTCTTTTTATTTATGTAGGCAGCATTGACAAAAAAATTAGTCAGTTGGAAAAATAAATTTCCAGCTAGGTCATTTATAAAACACATCAATTTCAAAAATTATGGAAGAGAATAATGAGTATAGTTTTTTTAAAAGTGTAGAAAGAAGTTTTGATAAAGCATCAAAATTTACAAGCTGGGAGCAGGGTATATTAGAACAGATTAAAGCTTGTAATAGTATTTACAGTATGCGCTTTCCCGTTAAAATGGATGATGGTCATATAGAAGTAATTGAAGCTTATCGTGTGCAACATTCACAACATAAGTCGCCATGTAAAGGAGGGATACGTTTTAGTATGGCAGTGAATCAGGATGAGGTAATGGCATTAGCAGCATTAATGACGTATAAATGTGCCATTGTGAATGTGCCTTTTGGAGGCGCAAAGGGGGGTATTAAAATTAGTCCAAGAAGTTTAAGTGCGTATGAGCTAGAAAAAATTACAAGACGTTACACATCTGAATTAGTGAAGAAAAATTTTATAGGTCCTGGTATTGATGTACCTGCACCCGATTATGGAACCGGCGAAAGAGAAATGGCTTGGATTGTTGATACTTATCAATCTTTGAAGCCCGGAGAAATTGATGCGGCAGGTTGTGTAACAGGTAAACCCATTTCATTAGGTGGTGTGAGAGGAAGAAAAGAAGCCACTGGTTTAGGCGTGTTCTTTGGTGTGAGAGAAGTTTGTTTAATGGAGGATGTGATGAAAAAACAAGGATTAACAGTAGGTATTGAAAATAAAAAAGTAGTGGTGCAAGGGTTAGGTAATGTGGGGTATCACTCAGCGAAATTTTTTAGAGAAAATGGAGCCATCGTAGTGGCTATCGCAGAATTTGAAGGAGCGATTTATAATGCGGCGGGTTTAAATGAAGAAGAGGTATTTCAACATCGTAAAAAAACAGGTAGTATTTTAAATTTCCCAGGGGCTACTAATTTAAAAACAAGTGGAGATGCATTAGAATTAGAATGTGATATATTAATTCCTGCTGCTTTAGAAAATGTAATTGATAAAAACAATGCACCTAAGATAAAGGCAAAAATAATTGGCGAGGCGGCGAATGGTCCATTAACACCAGAAGCCGATGATATTTTAGCTGCCAAGGGAGTTTTAGTAATTCCAGATATGTACTTAAATGCAGGGGGTGTAACGGTTTCCTATTTTGAGTGGTTGAAAAATTTGAGCCATGTAAGATATGGTCGCTTAGAAAAAAGGTTTACTGAAAATGCGAATATTAATATTTTAAATCAGATAGAAGAGTTAACTGGTAAAAAAGTTACTGAATCTGAAAAAGATATTATTGCACATGGTCCGGATGAAATTGATTTAGTGCATAGTGGTTTGGAAGAAACCATGATTAACGCTACTAGAGAAATTATGGATATTTGGAAAGCGAATCCTACTATACCAGATATGCGCACAGCTGCTTATGTTTGTGCAATTAATAAAGTAGGCACCTCTTATGCTGAATTAGGTATCTTCCCGTAGTAGTTGGAAGATTAGGATTAGTATAAAAAAATTTTATAAGTATTCGGGGAAATTTTGCAAAGCTTGCAGTTTCCCCGATTCTATTTTAGCACCCATTGTTTCATGTCCATTGCTAATAAATAAATACGTTGCCGTTAAAACTTGTTGGTATTGCAAAATTTGTACCATCGTTTTTTCATTTAAGGTTACTTTAGCTTCTTTACAT
>CAINFN010000226.1 GCA_903848125.1 uncultured Bacteroidota bacterium | reverse complement strand
TTGGTAATTTCACAGGCAGCCATGATATGTGGAATATTTAAATAGGATTCTTGTCCTTTAGGACCACCTATACAAACAGCTTCGTCAGCAAACTTTACATGCAAACTATCTTTATCTGCTGTAGAATAAACTGCAACAGTTTTAATGCCCATCTCTCTACAAGTTCGAATAATACGCAAAGCAATTTCGCCACGATTGGCTATCAAAATCTTTTTAAACATTTTTCTTAGTTAGGTTTAGAAAATGGGTGAGGCTTATTCGGGTTGCACCAAGAATAAGGGTTGATCAAATTCTACTGGACTTGCATCTTCCACTAGAATTTTTACAATGGTACCTTTGAATTCGCTTTCTATTTCATTGAAAAGTTTCATCGCTTCAATAATACATACCACTTTACCTGGAGCTACTTCAGTTCCTTCTTCGGCCATTAATGGTTTATCAGGTGAAGCTCTTCTGTAAAAAGTACCTATCATTGGACTTTTAATGGTCAATAAATTATCGGCTACTGGAGCAGCTGGGCCAGCTTGGTTAGTTGATGCGCCAACTACAGGAGTAGCTGTAGGCACTGGAGCATATGTTTGGGCAGGTACAGAACTCACAGTAACACGCTCTTCCTTTTGTTTTATGGTTACTTTACCATCTTTGTCTTCGATACTAATTTCTCCAATATTACTCTTGTTAACCACCTTAATTAAATCGTGAATTTGTTTCAAGTCCATGTTTAGCAATTTTGGGTAAAAATGGGATTTTTTTATGAATTTTCGCTAAAAAAAGGCCTTTTTTTATTAAAAATGGGCTTTTTTTGGCAAAAAAAGGCCCCGAGGAATCGGGGCTTTTCTAGGTACTTTAGGCCTGTTTAAAGGCTACTTCACTCGTTCTACGTATTCACCATTTTTGGTATTAATCTTAATCTTCTCCCCTTCATTCACAAACAAAGGCACCATTACGGTAGCACCAGATTGAATGGTAGCTGCTTTTAAAGCACGAGTGGCTGTGTCTCCTTTAACGCCATTTTCGCAGTAAGTAATGACTACTTCAATTTTCTCTGGAAGTTCTGCCCCAATGGGAAGCTCGGTCTCCGTATTCATAAACACAAATACTTCCGCACCGTCTATTAAAAACTGAGGCGCATCGATCATTTCTTCAGACATCGCAATTTGCTCAAAAGTTTCAGTATTCATTAAGTTGTAGCCGCTATCGTCTTTGTATAAGTATTGAAAAGCTTTCTTTTCTACACGCACAGGATGTATGTTCTCACCACTATTCCATGTTTTTTCAATAGATCTCTTGTTGTCTACCCCTTTCAATTTAGCCCAGATTTTAGCTGCTGCACGAGCAGTTTTGTTTTCTCCAAATTCTACTACAGAATATAAGTTACCGTCTAATTTTAGAATCATTCCACGACTGATGTCTGAAGTTGTTGCCATAATTATTTTTTTTAATTTGTCTTAGCGAACGGCAAAAGTAGCACATGAAAGCCATTTATTAAAAATCCTTTAATTTTTGTTGAAAAATAAGCCTAAAAAAACCTTGATTAACCTATTTTTGCGGCACAAATAACAAAATCTCACTCGATGTCAGTATTAGTCAATAAAAACTCAAAAGTCATTGTACAAGGCTTTACCGGTACAGAAGGAAGTTTCCATGCCACTCAAATGATTGAATATGGTACTCAAGTAGTTGGAGGGGTTACTCCAGGTAAAGGAGGCACCATGCATTTAGACAGACCTGTTTTTAATACAGTAGCGGATGCAGTTAAAAATACCGGAGCAGATGTAAGTATCATCTTTGTACCTCCTGCCTTTGCAGCAGATGCAATCATGGAAGCTGCTGATGCTGGAATAGGTTTAGTAGTTTGTATTACTGAAGGAATTCCTGTTCAGGATATGGTTAAAGCAAAAAATTTCTTAGCAGGTAAGCACACAAGATTAATTGGACCTAACTGCCCTGGAGTCATTACTGCAGAGGAAGCCAAGGTGGGTATTATGCCCGGATTTATTTTCAAAAAAGGAACGATTGGTATTGTTTCAAAAAGTGGAACCTTAACTTATGAAGCAGCAGACCAAGTAGTAAAAGCGGGCTTAGGCATTACTACTGCCATTGGTATTGGTGGTGATCCAATTATTGGCACTACTACCAAGGAAGCAGTTGAATTATTAATGAACGATCCTGAAACAAAAGGGATTATAATGATAGGAGAAATTGGCGGAAGCATGGAAGCAGATGCGGCCAATTGGATCAAAGACAATTTAAGAAAACCAGTAGTTGGATTTATTGCAGGTCAAACTGCGCCAGCGGGTCGTAGAATGGGTCATGCAGGAGCAATCATTGGAGGTGCAGATGATACTGCAGCTGCAAAAATGAAAATCATGGCTGCTTGTGGCATTCATGTATGTGCAAGCCCTGCAGATATTGGCACGACGATGGCTGCAGCATTAAAATAATTGCAAGAAAAAGTAAAATATTTAATCGTTGGCCAAGGACTAGTAGGTACTTGGATGGCTTATTATTTGCAAGAAAAAGGAATCCCTTTTAAAATTATCAACAACACTCAACTTCCTTCTGCATCAAGTGTGGCAAGTGGAGTAATCAATCCTGTTACTGGTAGGCGCATGGTGCAAACATGGATGATTGAAACTGTTTTGCCTTTTGTCGTTGATGCCTATAACCAATTTCAAGAAAAAGCAGGTGTTGCAATCATCAAAAAAGCTCCTGTTGCTTTAATACATCCTTCCCTACAAATGAAAGAGAGCTTTGATTACAGACTAGCTCATGAAAATGTTTATCTGTTAAAAAGTGATACACCAAATTGGAAAAGTTTTTTTATAACTCCATTTGGAACTGGTGAAATTGGTAGTTGTTATTGGATTGACTTAGTTCAGTTTTTAAAGACGGGGCGAGAAAAAATAAAAGACCATTATCTTGAAGCTACATTTGAAATGGAGGATTTGAAATTAAATTCAAATGGGGTTGAATGGAAAAATTTAAATGCAGAAAAAATAATTTTTTGTGACGGAGTTCAAGCAATGGAAAATCCATTTTTTAAAGCCCTTCCTTTTGCACCCAATAAGGGTGAGGCATTGATTGTGGACATACCAGGCTTACCTAATAAAAATATTTACAAAAATAATGTTTCGATTGTACCCTGGAAAGAAAATTTATTTTGGGTAGGCGCAAGTTTTGAATGGAAATATGAAAATGCAAATCCAACTAATTCGTTTAAAGAAAAAATGATCAGTTCTCTTGATAGTATTTTGACAATTCCTTATAAAATTGTAGACCATATTGTGGGCATTAGGCCAGCCAACACCGAAAGACGACCGTTTGTAGGCTTGCATCCCACGTATCCTCAAATAGGTATATGCAATGGCATGGGCACCAAAGGCTGTTCACTAGCCCCTTATTTTACTTTGGAATTAATCAATCATATTGAAATGGCCACTGCCATCAACAAAGAAGCCAATGTAGAAAGGTTTAAGCATTTACTTGCTTAAAAAAAGATGCTTCAAAATAAAAAGAAATGAATATTTTTAATCCAATTTATTTTATATCAACTTTATAGCAATGAACAAAGAAGAGAAAGAATTATACAATATCCCCATAGCCTACCGAAAAATGGAAAACTTGCATATCGTATTTTGGCTTTTTAAAGACATTGCCTGGTGCATGTTTTGGAAACCTTTGGGTATCACCATGATTATTCCTACTTTAACCATATCTATTATTATTGCGTGGAGAACCAGACATATTTTTTCAGAACTGTGTCATAATCTAGCCATTACTGTATGGATTATGGCCAACTCTTT
>CAINFN010000225.1 GCA_903848125.1 uncultured Bacteroidota bacterium | reverse complement strand
TTTGGTGGCTTATCTCCTATTTTATTACCTATGATGATTGCAGGTGTTGGTATATTATTATCTATTATTGGAACCTTCTTTGTTAGAATTAGTGAGAATGCAGGTTTGAATACGGCTACAGTTCAAAAAGCATTGAACATGGGTAACTATGGTTCAATGATTTTAACAGCCATTGCTTGTTATTTTTTAGTAGGAAATATTCTTCCTGAGACGATGTCATTACGTGGTATTGAGTTCACAAGAAACGGAGTAATTGGTGCCATTGCAGTGGGTTTAATAGTAGGTACTTTAATGAGTATCATTACAGAATATTATACGGCTATGGGTAAGCGACCAGTATTAAGTATTATCAAACAATCTAGTACGGGTCATGCAACCAATATTATTGGTGGTTTAGCAATTGGTATGGAATCTACTTTCATGCCTATTATTGTTTTAGCTGCAGGTATTTTTGGTGCTTCTTATTGCGCAGGTTTGTATGGTGTAGCGATTGCTGCTGCAGGTATGATGGCTACAACAGCTATGCAATTAGCCATTGATGCATTTGGACCTATCGCAGATAACGCAGGTGGTATTGCAGAGATGAGTGAACTACCTGCTGAAGTGCGTGAGAAAACAGATATTTTAGATGCGGTGGGAAACACTACTGCTGCAAGCGGTAAAGGTTTTGCCATTGCTTCTGCTGCCTTAACTTCATTAGCATTGTTTGCAGCCTTCGTAGGTGTAGCCATGCCAAACAATCAACATATTGATATTTATAAAGCGGATGTATTAGCTGCATTATTTGTAGGTGGAATGATTCCATTTATATTTTCTTCATTGGCTATACGTGCAGTAGGTGAAGCAGCCATGGCCATGGTAGAAGAAGTTCGTCGTCAGTTCCGTACTATTCCAGGTATTATGGAAGGTACTGGTAAACCAGAATATGAAAAATGTGTAGCGATTAGTACAGAAGCCTCTTTGAAAAAAATGATGTTACCTGGAGCTATTACCATCATCTCTCCTATTTTAATTGGATTTACATTAGGTCCAGAAGCGTTGGGTGGATTCTTAGCTGGAGCAACAGTAAGTGGTGTTTTGATGGGGATTTTCCAAAACAATGCAGGTGGTGCTTGGGACAATGCTAAAAAATCTTTTGAAAAAGGTGTTGAAATAAATGGTGAGATGTTCTATAAAAAATCTGAACCACATAAAGCATCTGTAACAGGTGATACAGTGGGAGATCCTTTTAAAGATACTTCTGGTCCTTCAATGAATATCTTAATCAAATTAATGTCCATTGTTTCGCTGGTAATTGCGCCAACTTTAGCAAGTATGCATAAGTCAACTGCAGCTGTTACAACAAAAACTCAAACAGTTGAAATTTCAGTCATCAATACTGATTCAGCAGCAGGTGCTAAAATTGTCAATGATTCAGCCCATACGGTGACTATTTCAGCCAATACTAAAACATTATTGCAAGCATTGCAAGAAGAAGGTATCGCGCCAATTGACAATGTGAAGATTCAAATTAAAGATGGTAAGATTACTGTGAATGGCAAGGCTTTAACAGAAGAGCAAAATGCTAAATTTTCTACTTTTTTGAAGAAAGACAACAAGTAAAATTGTTTGAATATTTTAAAAAGTCCGCTTCTGTTTTTAGAGCGGATTTTTTTTACTTCAACTTTTTTGTAATTTGAATACGAATACAATCGTAAACTATGACTAAGTTGGTAAAGCCTACAGAAAGTGAATTAGACATCTTAAGCATCCTTTGGGAGAAAGAATATGCAATGGTCAAAGAAGTGCATGAAATCATTTTAAAAAATAAAAAAATTGGTTACACTACTACCCTAAAGCTCATGCAAATCATGAATGAAAAAGGATTGGTTGGTAGGGATATTCAATCAAAAAAACATATTTATACCCCACTAATCAATAAGGAGAAATTACAAGCACTGTATCTTAGTAAAATGATTCAAACTCTTTTTGGTGGAAGTTCAACAGAGCTGGTCTTACAAGCTTTAGAAAAATATCCCCCTAATGAAAAAGATATAGCTTCCATAGTATCTATGCTTAAACAAAGACAGCACAAATAAATTTATTTTTTTAATTCGGCTTGGACTGTTTTACCACCAGCACAAAACAAAAAGTCTAGAATACTTGGATTATTGATGAAACCTATTTTGTCTTCAAAGACCTGTTGGTATTTAGGGACCTTACTCGATTGCTGATAATTTTTTGGAAGCCAA
>CAINFN010000224.1 GCA_903848125.1 uncultured Bacteroidota bacterium | reverse complement strand
TTCATTAAAAAATCATAAATGTATTGGTAGGTAGCAATGGCTTCTTGCATGGTTAATTTATCATCCTTTCTTCCCTCCATTAATTTAGGAATTTCATAATAAGCTAAATTATAAATAAGCGCCCCCTTACTTTCAGGATTGGTATTGTGGTCCCAAGTCTTCAACGCTTTTATAATGGGTGCAAGGGTAGGATATTTATTTTCATCTACTAAAAACATAGTATCTGCTGTAAAGCCATAAGGGAATAAAATAGTAGAGGGTAATTGACGATCAAATTTTATTCGCTTTAAATCGGCATAAGAAATTTTATCTAATGGGTCAATTAAATCTTTGGCACGACGGCTTCTGTTGTCGTGGTATAATTCATAACCATCTTTAGGATCAAAATTCTTAGGATCTAAATTTTCATTCTCTGCAGTGGCTAAAAATGGAGAGTGATTCATGTTTATTAAATACCCACTTTTAGGGTTCGTATATTGAGGAAACTCGTTTAAAGGTTTAAATTTTGTCCAAAGCGTAGCCCTTGTATTGCCCGGTACTGTTGAATTCCAATGGTAGCTAGTATCTGCATTACGATAAGGCATTTTACCACTAGAGATATAAAATATGGTATCGTACTTATCGGCGTACATGATATTAAACATAGCTAAATGGTTTTGCGCCACAGCTGCTTTAAATTCAGTAAAATTTCTAGCCTTGTTCATGGCATACCATTGTTGCAAAGCACCTGCATCCATTAAGGCAGGTAAACGCATTGAAAAATATTTTCCTTCAGGTGTTACAGCCGTTGGGCCATATATAGAAGTGTATGCCGCTTTATAAATAGGAAAAGGAATGCCTTTAATACTTAATTTAATTTTTCTTTTTTCAAGTGCAAGCCACTCACCATCTACTTTGTACTTGCCTTTATGCGCTTTATCGGTTTCTAATTGATAGATATCTATTTTATCTTGAAAATTCACGGTATGCGCCCATGCTAAATTAGGAGTAGTGCCATGAAAAATTAAAGGAGCGCCTGGAAACAAACCTCCTAACATGTTCCAGCCTTCTTCACTTTGCACTTGTGCTTCATAAAAGGCAGTAGCCCCTTCAATAGGTTGATGTGCATTAATCACCAACATATTTTCACCTGATGTTGATTTACTTGAATGCACTGCAATGGTATTAGAACCTTCTCCAGTCATGCCTGCTAAATGAGCAATGGAGCCATTTAAGATTTTAGGTAAGGATCTGTCTACACCACAAAAAACAGCTACAGAAAAAACGGTAGACGCTAAATAGTCTTCGATACTAATGGGAAATACATTTTTATTTAAAACTTTATCGGGATGCGCTTTAGCAAAAGCCTCTAAACCTGCTAAATAACCTTTTACCAATAAAATAAATTTAGGGTCTAAACTATTAATTTGCTCCAGCACTATAAACTTTGTATTTAATAAACCAAATACATAATCCACAGGAGCCCCTTTAGCACCCAAATAAGTTGCCAGCTTTCCCTTGCCTGTCAAAATAAGGGTTTGAATGGTGGTAAAATCGTCTTCGGCATGGGCCCAAGCCAATCCATAAGCCACTTCGGGGTCGGTTGGAGCAAAGATATGCGGCACACCATAGGCATCACGTGCGATGGTAATTTTATCGGTTCTGATGATTGGGTTACTGTCATTTTGAGCAGAAGCCCATTGAATCATACAGGTAAAAAAAGACAAAAGCAATAATCTCATGGTGTTGTAGTTGTTTTATAAAAATTGGAAGCTGTAATTTATAGAAACTATCTAAATTTGTGGGAATTAAATAGTTGTAAAATACATAACAATGATAGAGTCTAAAAGGTTTGGTTCAAAGAAGGCATTGATAGATATTAATGAAACTATTTGCTTTTATTCGGGCAAACGTGTTTATGAGTTGGCCGAGCCCAATTTTGATAATGTAGCTAAGATTAATAAATTATATGATGAGGGGTGGCATATTACTTATTGGACGGGAAGAGGAGAGAGTTCAAAAAGAGATCTTAGGGCCTTAACGCTTTCTCAATTAAATCAATGGGGTTGTAAATTTCATGATTTAATTACTGGCTATGATTCTAATGGGGGCCCTACCAAGCCTAATTTTGATTTGGTGATAGATGACAAAGCAAAACGAATTGAAGAAATTTAGCCTTTAATTTTAGCCGTCCCTTTAATTAAGCCGCGGCATTTAGGAGATCCACAATTACAATTAAAAGGTTCCATGGTTTCATCCAAGAAACTGCCATAATCTAAAGTAAGTTCTTCTCCCTTTTTGATATCCCTGTTTACATAAAGGTTTAATCCTTTGTAAGTACAGTTGGCATCACAGTGATGATTTTGAGGCGACCACTCTTCGGGTTGTAAGTCCCATAAAATATAAACTTCTGAGCTAATTGGGTAGGCGTACCTTCTAAAATTTAATTTTTCTCTTTCGTCCCAATTTTCATCCACATAGCTTTTGCTTACAATACGTTGAGATTTTTCCTCTCCCTTAAACAATAAAGTATTTTTAGGTAAATCCCATTTTGCGTACATGCCATAACCTGATATCGCGTTGCCTTTGATGGTAAATAATTTTTCTTTTCTTCTATGTCTGGCGATACCTTCAATAATGATTCTTTCTAAAAATCCTCTTTGACCAATTCCATCGTGTAATAAAATATAATCAGCCGATCCTTCATAGCCTTGTGCATAAAAAACTGAACAGGTGAAGTTAATTTCCAAAAAGAAAATTTCCCCTTTGTCATTCATTCTAAAGTCCATTCTTCCATAACCCACTCCATTGAAAGACATAAATACTTGCTCCGCAATACTTTTTAATTTATTGGCTAAAGCTGTTTCGGTAACTGGAATATTGGCGGTAGGATGTAGTTCAGAAGTTTTTAAACTATAAGTTTTAAAGCTAAAGCCTTCCGGAAAAATATATTCAACCGGTACAAAACTGGTACAAGTTTTTCCATCGGCGTTGCCACAAACTAAAACTGTAAATTCACGACCATCAATGTATTCTTCCACCAAAGCCGAACCAAATTCAGCCAATATATTTTTAACTTTTACAATTAAATCCGCTGTATTATTAGCTTTAGAAGCATCATCTACACCCAGGCTATCACCCGCTTTAGCAGGTTTGACAAATAAAGGAAATTTTAAACTGCCGGGTAATTGATCTACATCCTCAATAGATTCTATAAGTACATGCGCGGGGGTAACCACGTCCTCGCAAAAGGCCAAATACTTCATGATGGTTTTTGGCGGGTCGTATAAATTGGCATTGGGTCCAGTATAAGGCAACCCCAATAAATCTAAACTAATGATCACATCAATAGAAGGTACTTTCCATTCCAAATACCCTTCACACAAGTTAATATAGATATCGTATTGCTGGTCTTTGAGTTGTTTTAGTTGCTGATAAGTGGTTAGCTTATTTAAAAAAACATGGTCAATATGCGCTTCGGGTAGGATGGCCGATAAATCTCTTTTTGGATCGTAATGTTGATAGTCCACTCCAGAAGTTGAATAGTCGGGTTGAAGTACACAAATTTTTAAGCCTTTAAAACTTTCTAGTTGATTTAAAATTGGAATCGGGCGCATAATTTTATTTTTTTCTTCTTGCAAATGCGTCGTTAATAATATGTACTATTAATTCCGTAAAACTTTGATTTGCATATTTTAAAATAGCACCAATCGAAGTAAAGTCTTCATCTTCACTAATGCCACATTGTGCGTTTACTTCTAAAACATAAGGAATACCTGTTTTGTTATCAATGCGAACATCTACTCTTGTATAACCTGTTCCATTGACAGCCACAAAGGCATCCCAAGAAATTTTTTGAACAGCCATTTGAATGGATTCATGTCCTAATTGATATTGATAAAAACTTTCTTCCTCAGGCATGGGCGTTTCCTCTTCATAAATTTCCCATAAGCGGTCAAAAGATAAAAACTTTTCTTTTTCTGGTAGAGAGGCATGAAACACCCTTTCTACAGGCGGATATATTTTTGCATATTCAGGATGCGTATGACTACCCACAATCATCACTGTATATTCAGGTCCTTCAATAAATGATTCTGCTAAAATGCCATCTGTAACTAAGTTCCAGCCTCTATAGCCCTCAAACATTTTATTTAATTGGGTCTTTAATTCAGCTGTGTTTTCTACCACGTTTTTTACACCCACACCTAGGCTGCCACCAGAAACGGCTGGTTTCACAATTAATGGGCTTCCTAAATTTTCTATTAATTCTTTTTCGTTAATGTCATTGGTTCTAATCGCTTTCCACTTTGGCGTAGCTACACCTGCTGCATCAAAAGCTTCTTTCATTGGAATTTTAGAAGTCGTGATATCGTAAAAATAATCGTTGGCGCCAGTGTATATCAATTGTTTTGCATCCAATGCCTTAATTACTGAAACGCCAGGAGCGCCATTGATTTCGTCTCCATCACATAAATTTAAGACCACAGGAAAGTAAACTCCTTTTTCTCTTTCATGTGCGATTTCTTGTACAATGGTTTTATAACTATTTAAAGAAACTGGTTGCCATTTCCAAGGCAAGTCTAATTGTTCGAAAACACGAGTATATTCTTCAATACTTTGACTGAAGTCATAATAGTAAGCCAAATTGGGATCTGGATTATCCAAGGCTGGGGCAAGTACCCACACTTTCAAATGTCCTACTGGAACAAAAGGGTAAAATAAGTTACGAATTGATGACAACGCTATGCAAAGGGGTTAGTATAATATCCAATAAAGTTATATAATATATAATACTAACAAATTATTATAGCGGTTAATTTAGTAACTACTTTTTTCTAAATAATAGCAATCAATTTCGGCTACCTAATGCTCAATTAGAAAATACATGAATAGGGCCAATTGCAATGCTTTTAAGGCCCATTAATAAATGTTACTTGTTTGTCTATCAATAGGTTATAAAAAATTGTTTTATTGCAGCATCAATCATTAAAACTACTTTTTATGCAAAGTCAAGTAATTATATGTGATCAACAAAACGTGTACGCAATGGGTTGTGGTTTGCTTATTAAAGACAATCCAATGTTAATGGGCTATCATATCATTAATAGCTTACAAGAATTGAATGAATTGATGGAACAGGAGGAAAGTCAAAAAGCATGGCCCTTGCTTTTGGTGGTGGACAGTGCTTTATGTT
This sequence comes from uncultured Bacteroidota bacterium, assembly GCA_903848125.1. Classification (GTDB taxonomy): domain Bacteria; phylum Bacteroidota; class Bacteroidia; order Chitinophagales; family Chitinophagaceae; genus Sediminibacterium. The sequence continues at coordinate 3,673 of CAINFN010000224.1, read as the reverse complement.
ATTACGGTCAAATTGATGGGATGGCTAAAATGAGCGCACTTCGTAAGAAAATTTCTATCATGGTCATTTACAACGATCAAGATGATACACATTTGTATCAGCTAATTGACAATGGGATATCTGTTATTATCTCTCGAAATGTGACCCAACAGGAATGGTCCAAAGCACTGGAAATGGCAAGACTTAATAAAATATATTTTTGTTCCATCATTGCTGAAAAGGTTTTTGCTATGGTGAATCATACTGAAAAAATTAAATTAACCGAAAAGGTGCATCAACTTCATACTTATGATAAGTATATATTGTTGCGCATTTGTGAAGAAGCTTCCAGCAAGCAAATTGCTTATGAAGTGGGACATAGCAAAAGGACCATCGAGGGTCATCGTACTAAAATGATGCAAAAATTAGAAGTTAAAAATTTAGCCGGATTGGTTAAAGCAGCATTTGTTTCAAAGTTGTATGATCATTATCTAGTGAATCCTGGTTTGTATGATATTACTTCATTTGCTAAAACATCTTCCTTGTAAAAGTGAATCGTTTTAAAATCGCCATTGATATATTTTTGTGCCTGATCAATAAAATGTGTTGAATTGGCAAAACGACTTTGACCGCCAGTGATGATTGTTTTGGCTTCTAGTTTTTTACCAAAACTTACAGCTGCAATAAAACTATTTCCTGAATAACCATATCGCTTATTTGTTTGCTCTTGTCTTTTGCTTTCAAAAGCAGGCAGCGTGCCCCATTTGGAAGAAGCTTGTCCAACAGCGATACTTGGCAACTCATCATTATATTTCTCTCCTGGATTAACTCTTTGGTATCTGTTGATGCTACCCCAAGTAACTGCCCAAGTACCATACATTTTTTCAAGTTGCGTCAAAACTTTATTTAATAATTGTAATTTTTTTTCGTTGGGCACTGCTTCTACCATGCGTTCATATTTTTTCCATACCTGTGTACTTGTCTCTTCTGTTAAAGCGGCTGGTATTTCTTTGCTCCATTCGGTTGCCCATTCAATAGCAATACTAGTAGCAATAGAAGCAGTATCGCCATCATGATTCCAATTGCTTAAATATTGAATGGCTTGCTTTTCTCTATCATTGAGTATGATTGTTTTTGTATACGCTAAAAAGGGAGGAAGTAACACATCAAATGCCGACATGTGTTTATTGTAACCAAGATGAATTAAATCATCAATGTTTATTTTTTCTATTTTCTCTAATAATTTTACAGCGGTAATGCCTCTGCCATTTTCACCATCTGGGGCCATATAAGCTGGATATAAATTGGCATTAGGGCTATTTATACCTGCTACGGTAAAGGGAGTGGCATTGCAATTTTGCAACCATCCATTTACTGGATTTATGCTTTGTACAATTTCATTTAACGCATGCTTACCATTCCAATTTGTGCTTTTAATAGATCCATCCACTGGTAAACTATAATCAAATGAGGTGTTTCTTTTAGGCATAAAATTACCGTGCCAATAAGCAATATTGCCTTCTCCATCTGCAAAAACGGTATTATTACTATTGTTGGCCAATAAGGACAATGCTTTTTGATAAGATTTTAAATTAGTTGCTTTTGTTCTTAGCCAACATTCCATTAATGCGTTTAAAGAACGATTATTTTCTTGCAAGCTTAACCATTTACCATGATTGCTACCCATTACTGGGCCATGTATGGTTTTATAAGTAATAAATGTTTTTGATTTTATTTCACCACGCTCATTGTAATTTAAGCTGATGTTTCTTTGTACAATATTTTTCTCTTCTTTGCCATAGGTATACACCCAGCCTGACTTAATTTTTTTTATTTTTTCCTCATATACATCCGCTACATCTGCATAGCTGCTCGTATGCATCCAGCCGCAATGTTCATTAAAGCCTTGGTAAATAAACATTTGGCCCCAAGTAACGGCACCATACACATTTAATCCCTCCTCGCTATTTACATGCATTTCAGTTCTAAAATAAAAAGGCACATGAGGATTGATGTACAATAAAGCCGCCCCATTTTTACTATGCATAGGAGCAATGGCAAAACCATTTGAGCCAGTACTTATTTTATCTTCGAAATCTATTTTACTTCTTGCAATTAACTTATTTTTATTCCCATAAAAATTTTCTACATCCGCCGTTTTAATCCCTCCAGTTCTTGTTGGAGAAACACTTCCATCAGTCCACATCAAATGATACCATGGTTTGAAATAGTTAATGGCTTTAGGATGTATTTGTGGGTGTTTGTATAAATAATAATTTAATCCATCTGCATGAGCCTGTAATAAATTTTTAAACCAAACCGGACTTCTATTAAAATCTTTAATGGCTTCAACGCTGTCTTGAATTAAACGCATCATTAGATCTTCATAAATTGCTTTTTCGCCATTCACTTCCGCAGAACGACCAAGCATTTCCAAATAATTCAGTTCTATTTGTTCAAAATTTTCTTCGCATTGTGCATACATTAATCCAAAAACAGCATCTGCATCCGTCTTGCCATAAATATGGGGAACATCCCATTCATCTCTTATAATGGTTACCTGGCTTGCCTGTTGTTTCCAACGAGCTACCTCTGCAGTATTGAACTGCTGAGCTTTACCCTTATTATTTATACTGATTATAAATAATAATATAAGCAAACCAATTAATGAACTTTTTTTCATACGCACTAAATTATTTAAATCACAGCACAATTAAAGTTAAGCATAAAAAAAGCACAAAGGTTTTAGGTTTGTGCTTTTTAGTTAGTTATAATTTTATTAAATCCCCCATGTCTTAATTATTTCTAAATTCTTTTTTGCACAATCAAGTGGAGCAATGCCTTGGTAGGATTCTTGTTCAATGATATAGTGAACAGCACCACCTATCTTTTTAGCCAATAAAGCAATGGCCTTTGGGTCTACCACCCCTGTGCCAATAATGGTACTTTCATATCCATCATGCATTTCTCCTATCTCTGCTTTGATTTCATCTTTAATATGCAAAGATTGGAAGCGACCAGGATATTTGTTAACCCATTCGGCAGCCCTACCTCCTGCACCATACATATTTCCAAAGTCTAATTGATGTACTACTAAGTTTTTATCGGTGTGTTGCAAAATGATATCATAAAGCAAACTACCATTTAGTTTTTCTTTAAATTCAAAATCATGATTGTGGTAACCAAATTTCATTCCACTTGATTTACACAATTCACCAGATTTATTAAATATTTCTAATTGTAACATGAGTCCATCATAAGTGCTTCTTAATTTATCGTCAATGGAAGGACTAATGACGTAGGACTGACCCAGTACCGCAGCATCTTCAACGGTATTTTTCCATTCTTTTGTAAAATCCTTGATACGATTATCCCAATGTGTTGAATCCATCACGGTATGTCCGCTAGGCATTTTTAATCCAAGGCCATCTAAAACTTTTTTAAACTCTTTAGCTGACCAACCATAAAATTTACGATCGATATAATTGGCATGTTCAACATATTGATAACCCATTTTTGATAAGGCGGTCAAAGTAGCTAAAGGATTTTTTTTCATATCCTCACGCACAGAATACAATTGTATACCAATCAATCGTTTGGTATCAGCGATTGTATTTGTATTGGACCATAAACTGCTGGGTTTTAAGCTAGCCCCCACCATGGCCAGAGAAGCGGTTTGAATGAATTTTCTTCT
>CAINFN010000223.1 GCA_903848125.1 uncultured Bacteroidota bacterium | reverse complement strand
CTGCAAAGGTACATCGTTTAAGCTCCTAAAAAAAACAAAAGGGAGAAAATGGAGTAATAAGATTTACACCCTTATATATATTTTATATTTATTTAATATATAACCCAATAACCAGCAAACAAGCATAAATGAAAAGGCAAAGCCAAGGGAGGCCCAATAAGGGGCTAAATGAGCAAAGCTATTGTTGTAAATCCACTCAAAGGAGGACTGATTTCCTATCTGTATCAAATTAAGACAGCTAACAAGAAGTTCTGAAAATAGGTAGATAATTAGCGGATTCTTGCCAAATACCTCAAAAAAGCTAGCAAATTGATGTTGATGATGCATTTCAATTCTGTAAATAATGGTTGCCAAAATAATCATATCCAACCCCACGGTCAGCAGTACAAACGAACTAGTCCATAGCTTCTTATTGATTGGGAATTGATAATTCCACATATAAGCTAAAAAAAGAAAACCCGCGCCCCACATTAATAAATGCGTAAGACCGTCGTAGGTTTTTCCTTTTTCTTGCACTAAGGTTCCCACTCTATACCCAATTAATACATTCACAATAGCAGGTAGGGTGCTTAACCATCCTTCTGGATCAAAAGCAAAACCTTCTCCATGATACATATGACTTTCGCCCATTAACCATGTATCAAATTTAATACCTGCATTGCCTGTAATACTTAATGCATCGCCAGTAGCACCAAAGTGGATAGCTATATACCAATAAGACAATAATAAAACGCCTGCTAAAATCATCATCACTCTTTCATGCATGTAATGTGCAATGATAGCTGCAATTCCATAACACAGTGCAATTCTTTGAAGCACCCCTAATATTCTTGTATCACTTAAAGGGCCTGTAAAAGGAAACCAATACATTAAAAAACCTAGTAGAAAAATAACTGCGGTGCGTTTTGTTATTTTTAATAAAAAAGCAGGGTTACTTAGTTTATCCCATTTGGGTAAAACAAAACTCATGGCATTACCCATGGCAAATAAAAAAGAAGGGAATACCAAATCGGTAGGGGTAAATCCATTCCATTTAGCATGTAAAAAGGGTGCAAAAGTGGTTGCACTATCTCCAGGTGTGTTCACAATAATCATCAAACAAATGGTCATCCCCCTAAACACATCTAGAGACAGAAATCTATTATTAGACATACTAACATTTTAGAAATTTAAGGTACATAAAAAAAATTTTTAAAACAAGGCAATTCACCTAGTTTTAAGGCAAATGAATATAAATGCGCAAGTTGGTTTTTGGTTTTAGAATTTTAATCAACATTGTTGGCATTTTTCTTCTGGGACCTCATCCAGAAAAACCCTATTTCGACAACGTACTCCCTTCCATTTCAGATCAAATACCAATTGATGCTTATGTAAGCAGCATCGAAAGCAATAGTAAGATAAAACCCGATAATCAAGCAAAAATTATTTGGGCAGATAGCACTCACTTACCAACTGAATATGCCATTGTTTATTTACACGGATTTAGCGCCAGTCAAATGGAAGGCGATCCCGTGCACATTAACTTGGCAAAACAATTTCATTGTAATTTATATTTAGCAAGATTATCAGAGCATGGGATAGCTGGTTCAAATGCTTTATTAAATTTCACTGCAGAAAATATTTGGGAATCAGCCAAAGAAGCTTACGCTATCGGTAAGAAAATTGGTAAAAAAGTAATTTTGATGAGTACTTCAACAGGAGGTACTTTATCGCTTCAATTAGCAGCAAACTATCCAGAAATTGCAGGACTTGTGATGTATTCTCCTAATATTGAAATTAATAAACTAAGTGCCTCCTTATTAAATATGCCCTGGGGTTTGCAATTAGCAAGATTAGTACAAGGCAGCAATTTTAACAACATCAATTATACAAATAAGGATTACCCTAAATATTGGACAACCCATTATAGATTAGAAGCCACCGTTGAATTACAAAATTTAATCAAGGCTACGATGAATAAAAAATTATTTGAAAAAGTACATCAACCCTGTTTAACCTTATTTTATTATAAGAATGAAGACCATCAAGATAATGTTGTAAAAATTAGTGCTATCAAAAAAATGTTTTCCGAAATTAGCACCCCCGATAGTTTAAAATTATTACAAGCAATGCCCAACACAGGTAACCATGTAATGGCATCTCCATTGGTCTCAAAAGATGTTTTAGGTGTTGAAAAAATTACAGCACTATTTTTAGCATCAAAAATTATTAGGCAATAGTTGCGATAGTTTTAGCTAGTGCCTGATTTTATTCCTAATTACAATTACTCTTGTACATGGTCTTTTTTTCCTGATAAATAAGTATACACTGCAGGAATAACAAATAAAGTTAGAATTAAAGAAAACAGTAACCCACCAACCACCACAGTACCTAATGGTTTACGACTGGTTGCTGCAGCTCCTAAGCTTATTGCAATGGGCAAGGCGCCCAATGCAGTAGCCAAGCTTGTCATTAATATAGGTCTGAAACGTTGTGCGGCTGCTTCTAAAACTGCTGCCTTTAAAGTTAATCCCGTTTCTCTTTTCTTATTTGCAAATTCAACAATTAAAATACCATTCTTAGTAACCAATCCTATCAACATAATAATTCCTATCTCAGAGAATATATTTAAGGTTTGACCAAAAAGCCACAAGCATAATAATGCACCCGCTATAGCCAATGGTACAGTAAGCATAATGATAAATGGATCTTTAAAACTTTCAAACTGTGCGGCCAATACTAAATAAATTAAAATAAGCGCTAAAAATAACGCGTAAGAAATATTAGAAGAGCTTTCTGCAAAGTCTCTTGAAGGACCACTTAATGCAGTTTGGAAACTCTCATCCAATAAATCTTTAGCAATTCTATTCATGGAATTTACGCCATCTCCAATTGTTTTTCCTTCGGCCAAGGAAGCAGAAATAGTTGCTGCATTAAATCTATT
>CAINFN010000222.1 GCA_903848125.1 uncultured Bacteroidota bacterium | reverse complement strand
ATTAATTGTTTTTACAATTTTACCAGTAATAGTAATAATCTGAACTTGAACCTCTAAAGGCTCGTATGGCTTGTTATGGCTAAACCAAAATTGTGTATAATTTACAAACGGATTTGGATAATTTAATACATTACTCAAAGTTACCCCTTCACTATCAGCCACAACAAATTGAATTTCTGCTGTTACAAAATTATTATAAACATCCCATGCTTTGAATGTAATTGTATGCAACCCTTTAGCTAAACTTCTAAAAGGATAACGAATACTTCCTTTTGTATAATTATTTAATTCAGTTTCATAATAATCGTTTAAAACATAAGGTTTTGTTTCATCTCCGTCTAATATTGCAACAATGTCATGCCCAATTCCACTTGCAGTGTTTATTCCATGATCGTCTTCTAAAAAAGCAAGAAAAAAAGGTGATTCATTTGTAATTCCTCCATTTACAAAACTTTCGTCATTCATATAAAGCCTTACTTTTGGGGGAGTAACATCTGCCACAGCATTTGTATTAATTCCTCCAACTTTTATATCAAGATTATAACCTGTTTTATCTAACAAAATTTGATTTCTTTTAGCATAAAAACTAACTCTTCCGTTACCAACAGGAATCTTAATATCACGAGGCACGACAAATCCAATATCAAACATACCATTAACAACAGAAGCATTACCTCTAAAAATAGTTTCTCCAAGGTTTGCAAAGCTAATTGAAGGACTAAATCCATCATTATTTAAAGTCAATTTATTATAATTTTTATCAAAAACATTAACAGACAAATCTCCATTATAGGTAGTTAATAAATTTCCACTGTCATCTCGAACTTCTCCAGATAGTTTCACATAACTTAATGCTTTTAAATCATCAACAGGCTGTGTGATGGAAACATCATTTATTTTAGTCAATACAACTTTTGGTTTAGGAATAGCCAGCATTAATGCAGGATCACCAAGATAGGATGTTACTCTAATAGCAGAAGTATCGGTACTCAATCCTTTAGTCAAACGAAGTGCTTCGGCTATTGAAACATTGGAAGTTATACTTGCTCCATATCCAAAAAGATATTGAGATAAATAGCTATTAAACCCAAAAGCATAACTAATTTCTCTAGTAGTTGTTACCATTGAAATAGCACCTCCTTTAGGATTCCAATAGGTATATTCACCTGCCGAAGCATAATAGGGATTATCAAAACGAGAAAACTCACAAGTAATTGTAATAAATAATGGGTATTTATATTGATTGTTTAAATTATAACCATCAAGCCTATCCCATATTCGTTCCCCAGTTAATCCATCAACGCCTCCATGTCCTAAATAATTAAACACTAAAGCTCCTTTTTCAAATGCATTAGTTAAATCTTCTTTGGCTTGTGGATATCTGCTTCCTCCTGCTGTCGTTTCTTGAATATAGGAATCTAAAAGTATTTTTTTGAAATTAATAATCGGTTTGTTGGTATAAATATCATCCGTCAAACTATTTTGTGCTGCTTGAATCACTTGATCTCCATCTTTATCTGTATCATCCGAAATTGCGACATAATTATTACGCCAACTTCCATACGATTTTATATCATGATATTCCAACACTTTATTTACCATTTCATCTGCTTGCTGGTTTGTAGAGACTAACATTCTGCCTACAGCAATATCAGGATTTCCATAATTTGAATCTAAATCTCCTTCAGCATCATCCATCATCACAAAAAAATCAT
>CAINFN010000221.1 GCA_903848125.1 uncultured Bacteroidota bacterium | reverse complement strand
TTTCCATTAGAAAGACCAAAATCGGTTACCACAGAAGCAGTTAAACTTTGGTTAGACGGTAAAGGAGAAATTTAGCGTTTAATTCAATAGGGGAATTAGCTCAGTTGGTAGAGCGCTTGCATGGCATGCAAGAGGTCAGCGGTTCGAACCCGCTATTCTCCACATTTTAATTTATTTTTTCCAATGCCTTTTATTTTCAGGCTTTCTTTCATTTTATTATTTTCAAGTATCTCCATTCTTTCAATGGGGCAACAACAAGCGCTTTTAATTAAAGTAGTAGATGCTAAATATAATCCCATTGGTTTTGCAAATATTTCTATTGTAAATAAAATTGACAGCACAAAAATTTCCAATTCGATTACAGATAGTATTGGCATTACAAAAATAAACCTAGGAGCAAAAGCTAGTTATACCATTAAAGTATCGGCCATAGGATATAAGCAGTTCAGTAAAGATTATTTTATTAATGATCAAAGTTCTATAGCTATTAAGCTTACGGAAGATCCCAATCAATTAAAAGAAGTAGTGGTAAAATCATCGAAGCCGCTTATAAGGCAAGAAGATGATAAGTCGGTAGTAGATCCAGAACCTTTAGCAGCAAGCTCGACCAATGCCTACGAAACAATTGAGAAAGTGCCTGGTATTTTTATAGATCAAGATGGAAATGTGTATTTGAATGGTTTAACACCTGCAGGGATTCAAATCAATGGACGTGATTTAAAAATGTCTGCCTCTGACGTTGCTATCTTATTAAAAAGTTTACCACCCAATGCCATTCAAAAAATTGAACTAATTAGAACACCCTCTGCAAAGTATGATGCATCGGGTGGGGGAGGTATCGTTAATATTGTTTTAATGAAGGGAATTAAATTGGGGATCAATGGATCTTTAAATACGGGTTTTGGTCAAGGGGTGTATGGAAATCAATTTATAGGATTTAATTTAAATAGCAACAACGATAAGTTAAGTTCCTATGTGAATGCGCAATACAGTAACAGTGATAGTTATTCTATTACCAACACCGATCGAACCATCACCATTGATTCTATTTTAAAACAACATGCTAAAGCGGTTTCACCAAATAATGCTATCAATCTAGGATATGGTTTTGGAAAAACTGTAAAAGAGAAATGGGAATTGAATTATGATGGTAGAATGAGTCAAAATAAATTTGACAACACCACCAATAGTGAATCTTTTTTTCTTCAAGTTTCGGTCAATCAAGATAACGGAAACTTAAAATCTTTTGTAAATAATAAAGGAGTTAATAATTTTATCAATCAATCATTTCGTGCAAAGTTAAAATTAGATACGCTGAGCGGTGAATGGATAAATGATGTTTCATTTAATTTTTCAAATAGCAACACCGATCAAATTTACGCTAATACAGTAGCTGCTAATAATACTACTTCGGGTGGCAACGGCAATAGTGTAAATGATAGAAGTTATTTTACTTATCAATCTGATATTAAGAAAAAAAGCTTTGGATTAATGTTAGAGTCGGGTATTAAAACTTCCGTCTTACATTTTGATAACCATTCAAATTATACTAAAACTATTTTAGGTATAACAGCGCCAGATGCTTTTAGAACAAGTAGTTTTAAATACACCGAAATTATAAATGCCGGGTATTTGCAAGCTTCTAAGACCTGGGGTCCTGTAGTTTTAAAAGTGGGTTCGAGAATAGAACAAACCATCATGCAAGGGCATCAAATGCTACCAAAGGATACTACCTTTTCAGTCAATCGCGCAGATGCATTTCCTTATGTGTATTTAAGCAGAAAAATTTTGATGATTTTAAATTATGAACTGCGTGGTTTTTTAGTGTATCGAAAAACGATTAGTAGACCCACTTATGATTATTTAAATCCTTTTGCTAGGTACATTGACCCCTTTTTATACGAAATGGGTAATCCTAATTTGAAGCCCCAATTTACTACTAACTATGAAGCCAATATTAGCGTGGATGATAAACCTTTGTTTGCTTATGGTGTAAATGAAACCACCGATATCTTTACGAATGTAGTATACCAATCACCAACAAATAAACAAGTAAGTGTGCGTACTTATGATAATTTAGGTAAAAGTAGAGAAACTTATTTTAGAATTCTGGGAGTGATACCACCAGGTAAAAAGTATTTTGCAGTATTGGGTACGCAATACAATAGAAACGATTACAATGGATATTACGAAGGCAAGCCCATTGTTTTTAATAGAGGTACTTGGTCTGTATTTACTTTTCAATCCCTGAAATTAGATGGACTATCAACCATGACACTGAATGGATTTTGGAGATTTAAAGGGCAACAACAATTTTATGAGTTATCTGATTTTGGCACATTAAATACTTCCATCAATAGACAATTTCTTAAGAAAAAATTAGTCATCACCGCTAGCTACAATGACTTTTTATTTACCAATAATAATCATTTTGAATTGCATCAGGGCTCTCAAAATGCAATAGGGTATAGAGAAACAGATTCGAGAAGATGGGGCCTTTCACTTAGGTATAATTTTGGATTTAAGCCTAAGGAAAATAAACTTGAAATGTTAGAGCAAGGAACTCCAGAAAGGAATTAGCTGAATAAATACATTAACCGAATTGTTGAGTTAAAGCTAGCAAACTCATGGTGCCCATCATAGCTACGACCATCCATCCCATTGCTTCAATCCAAATAGGGTATTTATATTGTTTTAAAATAGGCAATCTTCTTCCCGCAATTAACATAATAGAGAGCGCAAAGGGCAATATAAATCCATTTACCAATCCTGCCATTAACAATAATTCCTTGGGCTTTCCTAAGAAAATAAATATAGAAGTAGATATAATGATGAATGCAGTAATTGATTTTCGTTCATTTTGAAAAAGTTTAATTTTCAAATTTTTAATAAAACTATAAGAAGTGTAGGATGCACCAATCACCGAAGAAATGGCTGCACTCCATAA
>CAINFN010000220.1 GCA_903848125.1 uncultured Bacteroidota bacterium | reverse complement strand
TCTTACGACGGATCTCTTTAATGAAGTTCTCTGTAGATTGTTTTGGCTTCTGTTCCATGTCATTTTTGGTTTAATGATTAATGATGGAAACACTCTACTAATTTAGACTATATTTTGTCCACTTTATGCTGACGATTTACAAAATTCATCATGTTATCAATAATCACTGGGCAGTTAAAATATTGATTTTTATTCCATGACTGTATAGATTTCATATTTGGTCTGTAGCGAGTAGCTAAAGATTCTGCAGATCTAAATATTATTTTCTTGTATTGCTCATATTTAAATAATCTATAGGCATTGCCAAAGCTACAATACATCATAAATCCTAAATCATGATTCCCTGTATAAGTTTGATTGGGCTCGATTACTTTTAAAGCGCGTAAGGCTTCTGCTTTGATGGTTTCATCCTGTGTTTGTTCAAAAATATACAATAAGGAGCCCGGATAAAAACCAGTACACCACCAATTAATTTCTTTTGAAATAAGTTTATTGGATGCCTTGTCGTAGGACTGCGGTAAGCTGTCTTTTGGCACTTGCTTCATCATATACAAGTATTGATTTTTGGCAAGTGCATAATCATCCGTAATCAGTTTACGCATGATGGCATCTCTGTCCATCTTTTGTGCATGGCCCACTGCAGCTATCAAAACACATAAAGTCAACATTGTTTGTTTTAAGTTCATTGCTTTAGTTTTAGAAATAAAAATTTACCTTTATCAAAGTAAGGTTAGCTAATTTAAATCCCACTAGTAAAGTAACAAAAAACCAACAAATGACAAACGTTTTTATTAAAAATGAAACGCTTCAATGGGAGGAAGTAGACAAAGGGGTAAGTCGAACTATTTTGGCCTTTGACCCAGCGTTAATGGTGGTGAAAGTTAAATTTGAAAAAGAGGCAATAGGCGCCCTCCACCAACATATGCATGTTCAAATTAGTTATGTTGAATCTGGGGTTTTTGAAGTGGAAATAGAGGGGGTGAAAACCACCTTACAACAAGGCGATACTTTTTTTGTTCCTTCTAACCTTTGGCATGGGGTTGTTTGTAAACAAGCTGGTGTTTTAATTGACAGCTTTAGTCCTATGAGACAAGACTTTATAAAATAGTACTTACTTTATCGCAATACTATTGATTATTATTCTCTTCCATTCCGCCTTCTTCCCTTTTGTCTTTCATAAATTCAAGCTTACCAAATCGCCAGTTAAAGCTTAAGCCAAATGATCTTGTAGGCTCAAACCTGACTGTATTTGAGATAAAGTTTGGGCCATTGATGAAGGTTTCTTGTTTAGTATATTCTGCAAAAGGATTATTGGCAACCAACCCTAAGCTACCTTTGTTTTTCCAAAATCTTTTGCGGAGCGCAAGGCTATATGATGCATTGGCTGGATACTTTCCTTGCACTTCATTTCTAGCAGAATTAAAATCACCAAAACACTCACTCACCAGTGTCTTAGAAAACTCATAAACCAAATTAACATTCACTTTCCAGTTTTGACTAGTCGCATTGTAATGATGATCAATACTATTTAAAATTTCTCTATAATAATAAGATAGATTACTTCTTACACTTAATGCACTTGAAATTTTTACATCATTAAAAATATTTACACCCGTATTTTTTTCTAAACCTATATTTTCACTTCTGCTTAAATTAACATTATAATACAAACTATCACCTACTTGTAATTTGGGATAGAAAGTTACATAAGGTTGAATGTCTTGATCAGAATTACGTTGAAATATTGATAACATTAAAGAACCTTTTTCTCCTAGCTGTTGGCTATAACTTAATTCAATTCTTTCACCAAGTTCAGGAAGTAAATAGGGGTTACCTTCGCTCATATTTTTTGGATCGGTTGTATTAATATAAGGATTCAACTCATCGTAGCGTGGTCTGTTGATTCTTCTTGAATAACTTAATTTAATACTATTGTCATCACCCACCTTGCGTTTAAAGAAAATAGAAGGAACAAAGTTATTATAGCTTGGATTAATTTGTTTAGTAGAAGATGAATAAATAGCATCCACATTGGTTTGCTCCCAACGCCCACCTAATTTAACATCTATCCAATTTTTTATTGGGAATTCAATTTCAGAATAAATCGCAGTAACTTTTTGATGATAACCAAGCGTATTCGATAAACTATTATTTAGCCTACTTGCAAGTGAACCCGATTGAGTAAAAACATCGGTAGCGCTGTTGATGTTCATGGATACTAATTTTCCACCCACATATAATTTTACTTTATCTGAAATGGGTTCGGTGTAATCTAATTTTAATTCTGATTCATTCACTTTTGATGCCATAGCACTTCTACTACCATAAATTAAACTATTCGCTGGCATAAGGTATTGTAATGCGCTAGAATTGTTGTTGTTATTGGAGTTGGCATCATTGAATCCAATATCCAAACTTCTATCTGCCTTATCAAAATTTCGTTTGTAATTAGCATTGTAGTTAACTCCTTTCCCATGATAAGAACCAGAAGTTATATTATGTAGTAATGAATTCTGCACCATGCTGCCCCCAAACAATTGGCTTGATAAAATTTGATTGTTATAACCCGATGATTCATATCCGTAATCGTAATTACTTATGGCTGCAGTAAAACTATTTTTCTTTAAATAGGTCCAATCTAAATTAATTCCTGAATGAGAACCGTTGCGTTTCACATCACTGCTACCATCTTGATTAATAAAATTAGTCATGCGATTGGCAGAATCAATAGTAGTACGATCCATCGTTTTAGGCGATGCTGCTAATAATCTTTCATTCGTAGCAAAAAATAAGCCAGCCCCAAAATTTTTATTTCTTACTGCTAAATTTAAAGAACCATTTTCGTTACGCGTTCCTACACTTGTGTTAATATTTCCGTTATAGCCTCTTGTTTTATTTTGTTTTAATATTATATTGATGATGCCTCCTAATCCATCTGCATCATATTTGGCACCGGGATTGGTGATTACTTCGACAGATTTAATTTCACTTGCAGGGATGGATTGTAAAACATCGGTAATATTGGAACCATAAGCGATGCTAGGTTTACCATTGATTAAAAATCGAATACTTGAAGCACCTGCCAATTGCACATTGCCATCAATGTCTACAGACACCATTGGTATTTTTTTTAACAAGTCGGTAGCTACTCCACTTTGAGAGCTGATGTCTTTTTCGGCATTGAATACCATTTTGTCAATTTTATTTTCTATGGTCCTTGCCGAACTGGTTACGGTAACTGCCTCTAGGGTACTTTTGGACTTTTGTAAGGGAACCGTATTTAAATTAATTTTTAAATGATTGTTGTCAATGGTGATATCATTTAAAATGATTGTTTTGAAACCTATAAATTCGATATCAACTTTATAAGTGCCTAATTCTAATTCCTTTACAGAAAATTGACCTTGTTTATTGCTGGTAGCTCCATTGATGGCCTTGGTTGACCCGTTTTTATAGATAATAATGGTTGCATATTCTATAGTTAGGTTGGTCTCTGCATCTACCACTTGTCCATAGATTTGACCCTTACCACTGGGTAATTCCAACTTTTGAGCCTGCAAACTGATTGCCAAAGTGATGGATAGGATAGAAATGAAAAATTTAAACATGCCTCTTTATATGATTAGACTGCAAATTTACTATAAGTATCATAAGAACTGCCACCGCTTATCGAAAAAAACAACCTAATTCACTAATAATTGATAGTGTTTTTTTACCATTTGTTTTATTACAATTTTTTTATATGTTTTTTGAATATTTTGCTAGTTAAATTTGTTAAATTGAGTA
>CAINFN010000219.1 GCA_903848125.1 uncultured Bacteroidota bacterium | reverse complement strand
CGATATAAAACAATTGCCCCCATTTAGGAATGCCATTGTAACCACAGGTGCCTTTGATGGCGTACATATTGGCCATTTGAAGATCATTAAAAGAATGCAAGAAATAGCCAAAGAAGTAAATGGCGAAACCATCATTGTAACCTTTCATCCGCATCCTAGAAAGGTAATTTCCTCCATTCCAGGCGAAATTAAACAACTCACCAGCCTGCAGGACAGAATTGAATTATTAGCACAAAGTGGGATTGACCATTTAGTGGTTGTCAATTTTGATTACCAATTCTCCAATTTAACGGCTGAACAATATATCAAGGACTTCTTGTTTGATCATTTTAAGCCGCACACCATTATTGTTGGCTATGACCACCGTTTTGGGAATGGTCGTAATGGGAATTTTGATTTATTAAAAGAAGCTGGCACCAATTTGAATTTTAAAGTGGAGCAAATAAATGAGCAATTGGTCAATGATGAAATTGTAAGTTCCACTCATATTAGAAATTACTTAGTAGATAAAAACATACAAAAAGCGAATGAGTTGCTTGGGCACCCCTATTCCTTTGAAGGTTTTGTAGTAAGAGGAAATCAATTGGGCAGAACCATTGGATTCCCTACAGCCAATTTACACATTAACAACGAAGAAAAATTAATTCCGAATGATGGTGTATATGCTGTAAAAGTAACAGGCGCTTGCTGCGATAACAATACGTATGGAGGCATGATGAATATTGGTGTTAGACCCACTGTAGACGGACAAAAAAAGGTGATTGAAGTGAATATTTTTAATTTTGATAAAGATATATACGAGCAAAACTTAACCGTTATGGTTTTTGATTATATCCGCGGTGAAGTTAAATTCAATGGATTAGATGCCTTAAAAGAACAATTGAATAAGGACAGAATTTCGGCCACTACTATTTTACTGAAGTATCCATAATTTTTACTACCAACTCTTTAAGCAAATCTGCATCCGTATTGTCAGCATCTTGAATACCTATAACTCTTAAGTTGTATTCATGGATCAGTAATAAAATTTGCTCCACCTTGTTGTAGGAATATTGTCTTAGTGCAGCTAAGTAAATTTTAACTGCAAAAAAACTCACCCCCACTTCACTCATTATTCTTTTTTCATCTGTAGATCCTAAGCCATAAATTGCATAAATTTTACTAAAAAATGCATACAGCGTAGGTAAAATTAATTGAATAGGTGCAGCTTTATGATTGGATTCAAAATATTGAATCATTCTAATGGCTTTTGCAAAATTTCTTTGCGCCACTGCCTCTTGAAACTCAAAAGCATTGTATTCTTTACTTATGCCAATGTATTTTTCAATATCGTCTTCGGTCATTTTTTTCCGATCTCCTAAATTCACTATCAATTTTTCAAGTTCATTTTGAATTCGGCTTAAATCATTCCCAATATGATCTACAATAATTTGAACAGCCTTAGGACTTATCTGATAGCCTCTTTCTGCCACCCATTGATTTACCCATTCTGGCAATTTACTATCATACATTTTTTTAGTACTAACAACAACCGCTTTTGTTTTTAAAGCCTTTGCTAATACAGATCGCCCATCCACATTTTTATCTTTATGTGCAACAATCAGAATGGTAGAACTAAGTGGATGTTCGACATAAAACAATAATTTATCTAATTGGCTCATGTGCTGCGCTTCCTTAATAATAACCACTTGTTTTTCAGCAAAAACCGGATAGCGTTGACAAGCATTCATTATTTCAGCCCAGTCGGCATCTTTACCATAAAAAATAGTCAAATTAAATGCCTGTTCTGCCTCTGGTAATAGATGCTTTTCGGCATAATCTACCACTTGGTCAATATAAAACGGTTCTTCCCCCTCTAGCCAATAAACAGCATCAAAAACATTCTTTTTCCAATTGGCAATAATTTTAGAAGTGGGCATAATCAAAGATAAAGATAAGTCTCACCAAAAATACTAAAATGTAACTAATTGTATTAAAGTCAATTGCACCAATGCTATTAGATGACAGAAATACCAAATGTGTTAAAATTGATGTATCTTGCAGGTCAATAAAACATCATAAATATGAGTAATGAATCATCAAGCAACAGTAGTAAAATTACCATTGGTATTTTAGCTATTGCACTTATTGGATCTTGGGTTTATTTTAATAGTTCAAAAACAGAAATCATCAATACTTACGACAATAAAGTAGCCGTTATTGATAGTGCTAAATCAAAAATCCAATCTGAATTTATAGCTGTTTCTGCCAAAGCAGACTCCTTAACTCAAACAAATACTCAGTTACAAGGAGATTTGTTAGAGAAGTCAAATCAAATTCAAAAGTTAAAAACAAATATTGGCAATATTCTTCGTAAACAGGATGCTAGCGATAAGGAATTGGCAGAAGCAAAAACCTTAATTGCAGAATTAAATGGAAAAGTAACTGGTCTTTTTGCTGATCTTACTAAAGCACAAGCAGAGAATAAAGAATTGACGAGCAAAAATCAAGACTTAACCAATACCAACACAACACTAAATAGTAATCTTACTGCCACTCAAAAAGAGAAAGAAAGATTACAAGATATAGGTTCTACTTTACACGCTTCTTCTTTTACTATTCAATCTTTGAGAATTAGAGAAGATGGGACTGAGAAAAAAACAAACAATTCAAGAAGAGCTAATGCCCTTCGTTTGTCATTCCAAATAGACAAAAACAAAATTACTCCTTCTGGTGCTCAAGAAATATATGTTTGCATTACAGGGCCAGATGGTAAATCTTTTACTGAAGGTGGCAAATTCAATACTAGAGAAGATGGCAGCAGAGATTTTTCAAACAAAATTGTAGTACAATATGAGCAAAATAAAGAGTTAGGCGTAAGCTATGACATTAAACAAGCTAAGACACTTCAAGAAGGTGAATACAAAATTGAAGTTTACCACAATGGTTTTAAAATTGGTGAAGGAAAAACAAGCTTGAAAAAAAGTTTCTTGTTTTAAAGGATTGAATCACCCTCTAGAAAATTAGTCCAACTAAGTTTCAATAAAAAAATATAAAGGAAAGGCCTCCCATTAACCGGGAGGCCTTTTACTTTTCTATCAAAATTTTAATTGCCGTTACTAATTCACCAATTCGTTGGTGTTGCTAAAATCTTGCATCATACCTCCAATAGGTATGTCATTATAAGATAAAGCATAAAACCACAATTGAATAGCAGCAGGAGAAATAGTTTCAACAAAAAAATTCACCTTGCTTAACAAAGGAATTAATTTGTTAGTTAGTTCATGCATTTCATTACCTTCTTCAGCTAACGACCAGGCAGTTAATAAACTTTTTAATTGTGCTAATTCATTGTCCAATAAATGATCGAAGGCATGCAATTGTATGAATTCCGAAACGGCTTCATACAGCATTGCTTTGTTAGTTGCTTTCATAATTTTTATGGGTTTGATTACACTATAAAGTTCCAAACTTATTATTACCTAAATATTAACAAAAGTCATACAATTGCAAATGTGGAAAACTTTAGAGTTGCTTTAAAGCCTAAATTATGCCTAGAATTTGGCTTATTTTACACATTGAATTATATTTTTAAGTATTTTAGAGATTCGAACAAATGAATATTTAAAGAATAACGACTAAACCTACCCATCTTATGAGCCAAACCAAACAACCAACCAATACAGGAGCATTAAGTACCTTAGTACTTGTTTTCTTTTTTTGGGGATTTATTGCCGCTTCTAACAGCATCTTTATCCCTTTTTGCAAAACCCATTTCAATTTAAGTCAATTTGAATCTCAATTGATTGGCTCTGCATTTTATGGTGCCTACTTTATTGGATCTCTAATTTTATTCTTTTGTTCTAACCTTATCGGGTATGATATTTTAAATAAAATTGGGTATAAGAAGGGTATTATTTATGGTTTGTGGATTTCTGTGGTAGGTGCATTATTAATTATCCCAGCAGCAAATGCCAATTCCTTCCCTGCTATTTTAGCGGCATTTTTTGTAGTGGCACTTGGTTTTTCATTACAACAAACAGCAGCACAACCTTTTGCCATATTATTAGGTGACCCAGCCACTGGATCACACCGTTTAAATTTAGGTGGTAGCTTAAATAGTATTGGTACCACTATTGGGCCATTGATTGTAAGCTTTTTCCTTTTTGGAAGCCCTGCCGCTAAAAACACGGTGGTTACTGTTACCAATATTAATTTACTTTATATGATTGTAGCGGGTGTATTTACAGCCGTTGCCATCTTCTTTAGCATCTCTAAAAAATTACCTGATGGTAAAAATGATGAAAAATTTGAAACAGCCAATAAAGCAGCCAGTTCATTGTTAATAATGACTTTATTAATTGGCGCAATCATTTTAGTAGGACAGTTTTCGAATGTGCCAAAATTGAACTTATTAATCATGACATTGGTTTCTGTTGTGGTGGTATTGTTTTACTCTAATAAAAGTGCTATTAAAAATGATGCTGGTTGGGGTGCAATGAAATACCAACAACTTATTTATGGCATGTTGGCCATATTTATATATGTGGGTGTTGAGGTGACCATTGATAATAACTTTGGTGCCTTATTAAAAACACCTGGCTATATTACAGAATTAGGATTGGATGAAAGTAAAATTTCAAAATACATCTCCTTGTATTGGGGTAGCTTGATGATTGGACGTTGGACAGGCGCGGTGAGTGTATTTAACTTAAAAGGCAACATGAAAAAATTGATGATGATTGTGGTTCCTTTCATTGCTTTTGCAGTGGTGTTAAGCGTGAGTAAATTATACGGAAATGACGTTTCTGATTTATATGGCTATGCTGTATTTATAGTAGTGGCTATCGCTACTTTCTTTTATGGCCAAGAAAAACCAGTTAAAACTTTAATGTCTGTATCTATATTTGCTGCCATTGCTATGCTAATTGGTGTTTTCACCAATGGCATTACTTCGGTATATGCATTTATGGCGGGTGGGTTAGCCTGCTCAGTAATGTGGCCTTGTATTTTCTCTTTGGGTGTGGGTGGATTAGGTAAATACACAAGTCAAGGTTCTGCCTTTTTAATCATGATGATTTTAGGAGGCGCTATTATCCCTCCATTACAAGGTGTATTGGGCGATAATGCTAGTGTTGGAATGCACCAGTCTTATATTTTAGCAGCAGTTTGTTTTGGTATCCTAGCTTTACTTGCTCTAAAATTAAAGAGTGTATTAAAAAAACAAGGACTTGATTTTGATTCGCAAGTAAGTGGTGGGCATTAATATATAGTATCTTAATAATTTAATAGAATGGATTCTTTTGTAGTAGGTGTAGATATAGGTGGTACAGGGACTAAATTTGGTATTGTTGACAATGTTGGGAATGTTTTATTCTCTAGTGAAATGTCAACAAAAAAGCATGAGCAAGTAGACACTTTCATTGATGAACTAAATGAGAAATTGATTGATTTAATTGATAAAGTGGGCGGAGTAGGTCGAATCAAAGGCATTGGTGTTGGCGCCCCCAACGGAAATATTTATACAGGCAACATTGAATATGCCCCAAACCTGCCATGGAGAGGTATTATTCCTTTGGCAAAAATGATCCAGGATAAAACTAAGCTACCAGTTAAATTAACCAACGATGCAAATGCCGCAGCAGTTGGTGAAATGAAATATGGCGCTGCACAAGGAATGAATGACTTTATCATGATTACTTTAGGCACTGGCGTAGGAAGTGGCATTGTAGCCAACGGAGAACTCATTTATGGGCATGATGGATTTGCAGGTGAACTTGGACATACTATTATTATACCTGATGGAAGACTTCACCCAGGTACTGGAAAAAGAGGCTCATTAGAAAGTTATGCATCAGCTACTGGGGTAACTTTAACTGCTATTGAAATTTTACGAAACTCTGATCGTCCAAGTTTACTTCGCGATGTTGCATCTAATGAATTAAATTCTAAAATAATTTTTGATGCCGCAAGTAAAGGTGATGAATTAGCAAAAGAAGTATTTGATTATACTGGTAAAATTTTAGGGATGGCTTTAGCCAATTTTGTAATGTTCTCTAGTCCTGAAGCCATTATTTTATTTGGAGGCTTAACTAAAGCTGGTGATTTTATTTTAAAACCTACCCGTGAACATTTGGAGGCCAACTTAATTGAGATCTTCCAAAATAAGGTTAAGATTTTGGTGAGTCACCTTAAAGAATCAGATGCCGCTATTTTAGGGGCAAGTGCTTTAATGTGGGAGTAAAATACAAAGTATTTTTATGATGTAGCTTTACTATTTCATTAGTGCTAATTCTTCCTGCCATTTGTTTCTACCCCAGCCTGCTATCACATGTTTTTCTGAATGATAGGAAGACCTTACTAGTGGCCCACTCTCTACATAATCAAACCCTAGCTCGTACCCTATTTGTCTTAATTCAGCAAACTCATCTGGATGCACAAAACGCTGCACCGCTAAATGTTTTTTGGTAGGTTGTAGATACTGCCCCAAGGTTAAAACATCGCAACCAACGCTAACCAATTCTTTCATGGTTTGAATTACTTCCTCTTTTTGTTCGCCGATGCCTAACATGATTCCAGTTTTAGTGCGCATCCCTCCCTTCTTCAATGTCTCCAACACTTGTAAACTTCTTTTGTATTTAGCTTGAACACGCACTTTCTGCGTAATTCTTTCCACTGTTTCCATATTGTGACTTACCACTTCTGGTGCAGCTTCAATAATTCTTTGTATTTGATCTTGTATCCCTCTAAAATCGGGGATTAAAGTTTCTAAGGTAGTATCAGGTGTTAACGCCTTGATGGCTTTAATGGTATTATACCAAATAATGGAACCCCCATCAGGCAATTCATCTCTATCTACACTCGTTAAAACGGCATGCTTTACTTTCATTAATAAGATAGCTTCTGCTACCCTTTGTGGTTCATCCCATTCCACCGCTTTAGGACGTCCTGTAGCCACTGCACAAAACTGACAACTTCTTGTACATATATTACCAAGTATCATAAATGTGGCCGTTCCTTCACCCCAGCACTCCCCCATATTTGGACAATTGCCACTCTCACAAATAGTGTGTAATTTATGGGTATCGACCAATCCACGCACATGCTTATAACTTTCCCCTATAGGTAATTTAACTCTTAGCCAATCTGGCTTTTTAATTATAGTTTCTGAATCAGAGGAAACAACAGGTAATTCTTGCATAAATAGCTTGTCAATAATCAGGCACAAAAATACAAGTAAAAATTGAACCCCTAATAATAAATGACAAATATTTAATGGTATCTTCATACCTATAAAAATTCAATAGCACTTATTTTATAAACTACTACTATTATGGAGAAATACGGAAAGATTTTATTAATTGCCATGCCCATTTTTTTCTTTTTAATCTTATTAGAAAAATGGTATGGCTGGTATATAAAAAAAGATAAAATAAATACATTAGATACAGTAAGTAGTCTTACATCAGGGATTTCTATGGTGACTAAAAATGTATTAGGACTAACTTTTACAATATTAAGTTATGAATGGATTGTAGGAAAAGTAGCTATCACGCATATTTCCACTACTTGGCTAACTTATATTCTTGCATTTGTTTCCTTAGACTTTGCGCATTATTGGATTCACCGAATAGACCATAAAATTAATTTTTTCTGGAACAGTCATATTGTTCACCACAGCAGCGAAGAATTTGATTTAGCCTGCGCGGTAAGACAACCTATTTCTTCCTTTGTAAAAATATTTTCCATTTTTTTATTACCAGCAGCATTGCTTGGTATATCTCCTATTGTTATTGCTACAGTTACCCCCATTCAATTTTTTGCACAATTTTGGTACCATACCAGATACATCAATCGCATGGGGTTCTTAGAACATATATTAGTTACCCCTTCTCATCATCGAGTTCATCATGCATTTAATGAAGAATACATGGATAAAAATTTAGCGCAAATATTTATTATTTGGGATAAATTGTTTGGCACTTTTCAAGAAGAAAGAGCAGATATCGTTCCGGTGTATGGCATTACTCGTCCAATGAGAACCTGGAATCCTATTAAAATTAATTTTGTGCATATGTGGCTACTCATTACAGATGCATGGAAAACCAATAACATTAAAGATAAATTTCAAATTTGGTTTAACCCTACTGGCTGGAGGCCAAGTGATATGGAAGTAAAAAATCCAGTCTATAAAGTAGATAATGTGTATGATTTTGATAAGTATTTTTCTAAAAAATCAACTCCTTTTTATATTTGGACTTGGATACAACTTGTGTTGCTATTTATCATGGTAGCCTACTTTTTAGGACATATCGCTGCCATTGGAGTCCCCAATGTATTTATTTATGGCGGTTTTGTATTTATTTATATATATGCCCTTACCGATTTTATGGATGGAAATAAATTCGCTATTGGCTGGGAAATTTTTAAAGCCATTATTGGAATAACCATTCTTGTCACAATTGGAGATTGGTTTGGTGCTGATAAATTATATGCACCACTGAGTAAATTCATGGTAGCTTATTTTGTTATTTCAGTAATTGTTACCGGACTCCTAAATAAAGAGGAAAATGAAAATAGCATGCAAACTGCTACTGTATAAAATATTGAACATTTAAAATTGAAAATATGACGTCTAACGTTACTTATGAATCAGGTTTAAGGACAACCTGCTTACACTTGCAAAGTGGCTCTGCTATTGAAACAGATGCCCCTACTGACAATAAAGGCAAAGGGGAAAGATTTTCTCCAACCGATTTAATTGCCACTGGTCTTGGGGCTTGTATGATCACCACAATGGGCATCAAAGCAGAAACAATGCAAATTGCTTTAGACGGAGCTAAAGTGGAAGTGACTAAAATAATGGTAGCTGACCCAAGAAGAATTGGAAAAATAATTGCCCATGTTACTATGCCTGCAGGTATCAATGCAGATGAAAAAACAAAAGAAATTTTAGAAAGAGTAGCAAGAACCTGCCCAGTAGAAAGAAGCCTGCATCCAGACGTTGAATTAGATATTGCCTTTAATTGGCTATAATCTTTAAGAATTGGAATTAATTTTATAAAGCAACTAACTAATACCTAGTTGCTTTATTTTTTGCATCAGTTTACTTACAGGAAGCCCCATGACATTATAGAAATCTCCTTGTATGCTTTTAATACCCACCACCCCTATCCATTCCTGTATGGCATAGCCACCTGCTTTATCATATGGCTTGTATTTACTTACATAAAACTCAATTTGCTCTTGCGTTAAAGTATGAAATTCAACTTGGGTAGTTTCGCTAAAAGCAATTTCTTTTTCATTATACAATAAAACGACACCTGTAATAACTTGGTGCACCCTGCCAGATAATTTTTGTAAAGAAGCAATAGCGTCCTGTTCATCTAATGGTTTCCCTATAATTTGTTGATCTAATACGACCACTGTATCAGCCGCAATGATGCATGTATTATGAATTTCGCCTTTGTCTTGCATTATTTTTTCTTTCACCGCAGCTGCTTTATTTTTTGCAATAAATACGGGCACTTCTTCCGTGGACAAACTGGATGGATAATCCTCATTGGCCGCTGAAACAATAATCTCAAAAGGCAACTCGGCCCACTCTAATAATGTTTTACGACGTGGCGACTGAGAGGCTAGTATGAACTTACTCATTAAATAATTAAAATAAAAAGTAGAAAAATACGATTGATAAAATTCCAAAAAGCATCGCCACTTTTACCCAACCGCTTAATTCATTAAAATGTTTGCTGGTGAATGATTTAGGCAATTTTTTTAAAACAATAACCAGCGGTGTTATTATGAACAATAGGCAATAAACCACCGTATACCACCATCCATAAGGAAGCACCCCCAATTGAATAATTAATAAAACGGCTATCACCACAATTAACCAAACACTTAAGTACACTTTTGTTGGTCTTAAACCCCATTTTATGGGCAAGGTTGTACAACCAAATTTTTCATCTCCTTCCATATCTTCCAAATCCTTTAGCGCTTCTCTAACCAAGGTAAGAATAAAAGCAAAGGCGCAATACAATAAAGTAAGTTTAGCAAATTTGATATTGGCTAAATCCAAAATATTGGGATGTATTATTTCCTGAAAACTAAATTTTGAAAAATAGACCACCGCTATTGACCATGCTGTAAGTACGGAAATGATGATGTTTCCTACTAAAAAATTCTTTTTGAAAGTAGTACTGTAAAACCACAATAATAAAATGGCTAACAAATTGGATAAATGTATATGCCAAAATGTTTTAAAAGGAAAAACGATGATTGATATATAAATGGCAAAAACACTTAAAATTAAGTGCCAAAAGATAACCCACCTCCTACTTATAAACGCACCTACCACCACTTTTGTTGGTTTATTGATTTGATCAATATTCACATCAAAATAATCATTAATGATATAGCCAGCCCCTGCAATAAATATATTAGACACCAACATTAAATAAAAACGAAAGTCTACTTCAATACCAGATAACGGATACAAATGTTTATAAATACAAAAATGAAATAAACATTCTGCCAATAAAATAAAAAGTAAATTAGGCCAACGTATCAATCTTAAAAAATGAATAAGTAGCTTCAAAATAGAGTATTGAATATTTATTTGGATTGAATTTGATCAATTAAATCCCAGTGATCATTTAATTTCAAGGTCTTTTCAATCACTTCTCTTGCACAACCCTCACCCCCTTTTAAAATAGCATTGTACGCCGAAATGGCTTTGATATCAGAAGCGGCATCACTTGGGCAGGCAGCTAAACCCACCGCCTTCATGGCATCATAATCGGGCATGTCATCGCCCATGTACAAAATTTCTTCCAAAGGCATCTTATTTAAAATAGATAGCTCTTGTAATAATTCAAGCTTATTGGCCACCTTCATAAATACTTGCGTAACACCCAAATTTTGTAATCGGACTTTAACTTCATCGGAATTACCACCGGAAATAATCCATACCTGATAGCCTTTTTTAATAGCCAACTGCAAAGCATAGCCATCTTTGATGTTCATTGATCTTGCCATTAACCCATTGGGCATAATTAATAATTTGCCATTGGTTAAAACGCCATCGACATCAAATACAAAACACTTAATTTTTTTAAAAGCAGCTAACAAGAAGGTGATTTTTTAGACTATAAATGTAAGCCTATTTTTGATTATCTCTCCATTCGTAAACCCAGGCACTTTGGATCATTTCTAGATGCCCTTCGTTGGACTCCTCTTTTTTCCCTTCAAAATGAGGCAAGGACAATACCCATTCTAATAAATCAGTAAAACGAACTCGATATATTTTAGACTCCGAAAAATCATCTCCAAATTTCTCATATAACTTTTGGGCGATGTCCTCATGGTCATTCCAATGGATGGGTGGTTCAAATTGGCTCATACTTATTTTAATTATTTATTCTCCTAAAAATTGAGTTTGATCAGGCAAAATTACCTCAATGTCTCCCGAACCTGCAAGCAATTCACACTGACAACCTAATCTTGATTCTATTCTTGGACTTACTGCACGATCTATAAAGTCCTCCTCCTTATCTGATAATTCTTGTAAAAATTCAGTGCCTTTTTTTATATATAAATGACAGGTACTGCAGGCGCATACTCCACCGCAATTATGATGCAACACAATACCGGCATCAAGTATCACTTCTAATAAACTCTGATCAGGTTTAATATTACTTATAGTGACTGGCTCCAAGCCTTTTTGTTCAAAATTGATTTTTAATGAATACATAGCCCTTTCTTAGATTTTTGCAAATTTAACTTTATTCATTCAATGACTTATATTGATTACTATTTTTCATTGTCGAAATACAAAAAAAATAAGCTTACCCACTGCGCTGAGCTTATCTTTGCAATCAAATTTAGGAATTATGGCCAAGCACGGGTTCTCAGAAAGGATGTATTTACAATATTTAAGAACAAAATTTACCACATTAGGAATGGTCTCGCCTCCTGTAGCAGGTAAATTGGCTTTTAACCTTTTCTGCACCCCGTATCCTAAATTTAAAAAAAGAAAAGCCCCTGCTATTTTTCATCAAGCTAAGAAGATTCAAGTAAAAGTGAATGGCGATGGGATACATAATGATGGTATTTCAATTTTAAATGGTTTTGAATGGCAACCTCATCAAAGCAGTGGCAAAACGGTATTAATTGTCCATGGCTATGCCAGTTGTGCCTACAAATTTGAACAATACATACAACCCCTTTTAAAAATGGGCTATCGGGTACTTTGTTTTGATGCACCAGGACATGGACTGAGTCAAGGGAAATACATTAATATAGTCAACTATCAACAAGCTATTCATGCAATCATTGAGCATCATGGCCCAATAGATTATTTCATAGGCCATTCTTTAGGTGCTATTACCCTTTCCATGATTGCTGAAACAATAGAAAACCCATCTGCCCATAAATTTGTCTTAATTGCCCCTGCCACTAAAACCACCAGTACTTTTGAGCGGTTTTTTAATATGATGCACTTTAAAGATGTGGTAAGAAAGGCTTTTATTGACGAAATGGGGAAGCATACCAATCAACCTATATCCTATTTTGAGGCCGATCGCGCCTTACAAAAATATACCGGCCCTTTGCTATGGGTGCATGATGAAGAAGATCTGGTGTGTCCGTATAAAGATTTAAAAGATTTTCAAAATAAAGCCCCTGAAAATATTAAATTCTTGATAACCAAAGGATTAGGCCATAATAAAGTGTATAAAACACAAGCCGTTATTGATAAAATCATGGCATTTTTAGCCAGTTAAGCCCTACTAATTTTTATTTTTTAGTCGAAAGCTCTAATATTGCATCGCGAGAAAACAAATAACCTCTCCAAAAAAGGGTTAGTTATTTTTTCATAAATACTTGATATTCAATTTCTAAAATACCCCGTAGGAGCGGTAGGACTAATATGTCAAAAAACTTATTAATTGTGGAGTCGCCTGCAAAGGCAAAAACGATCGAGAAGATTTTAGGAGAAGATTTTGAAGTACGCAGTTGCTATGGTCATATTCGTGACTTAGAAAAAGCAGACATGGGCATAGATTTAAAAAACAAATTTGCCCCTCGCTATAGCGTTCCAAGTGAAAAAGAAAAAGTAGTTAAGGAGTTAAAATCCATGACTAAGAAGGCAAAAGAAGTATGGTTGGCATCGGATGAGGACCGTGAAGGTGAAAGTATTAGTTGGCATTTGGCAGAAGTATTAGGATTAGATCCTAAAAAAACCAAGCGTATTGTATTTCATGAAATTACCGCCCCTGCTATTAAAAAGGCTGTAGCGAATCCACGATTAATTAATATGGATTTAGTAGATGCACAACAAGCAAGAAGAATATTAGACAGAATAGTTGGTTTTGAATTGAGCCCCGTATTGTGGCGTAAAATTGGAATGCAAAGAAGTTTAAGTGCAGGCCGTGTGCAAAGTGTCGCTGTTAGATTAATTGCAGAAAGAGAAAGAGAAATCAATCAATTTATTCCAGAAAGTGTTTTTAAAGTTTCAGCCTTATTTAGTGCGCCGGATATCAATAAGAAAAAAGTAAAATTTAAGGCCGATGGCCCTCAAAAATTAACTACTGCTGGTGCAGCTGAAAAGTTTTTAAACGAATGTAAAGGCGCCAAGTACACTGTAAAAGATATAGCTGTAAAAGACGGCAAACGTACACCATCAGCACCTTTCACTACTTCTACCCTTCAACAAGAAGCGTCTAGGAAATTAGGATATAGTGTTAGTAAAACAATGTTGTTAGCACAAAAACTTTATGAAAGTGGTAAGATTACTTACATGAGAACGGATAGTATTGGTTTAAGTGAAACAGCGTTAGAAGCAATTAAATCTGAAATTAATTCAAGTTTCGGTGATAAATATTATCAACCTAGAAAGTTTAAGAATAAGAACGAAAATGCGCAAGAGGCGCACGAAGCCATTCGTCCTTCTTACATGAACGAAAGTAAAGTAGACGATCCTGATTTAAATAGATTGTATGAATTAATTTGGAAGCGAACCATCGCTTCTCAAATGAGTGATGCACAATTTGAAAAAACAACTGCGAAGATTGAAATTTCTACTAATAAAGAAACTTTGACTGCCAGTGGTGAAGTAATGAAATTCGATGGCTTCTTAAAAGTTTATTTAGAAGGCAAGGATGAAGACGAAGTGGACGAAGACAATTTAGAAGAAGGAGATGAAAGTTTATTACCTCCTTTGGCCAAAGGTCAAGTTTTAGATTTTACTTCTATGACTGGATTGGAAAGATTTAGTCGCCCTACTTCAAGATTTACGGAAGCCTCTTTGGTAAAAAAATTGGAAGAATTGGGTATTGGTCGACCCTCTACCTACGCGCCTACTATTTCTACTATTATGAAACGTAATTATGTAGAGAAAAGAGAAAAAGAAGGTATCAAAAGAATTTACCAGATTTTAACCCTTAGTAACAAGGATGAAATAAAAAAAGAAACTGAATCAGAAATCACTGGTGCAGAAAAAAATAAATTATCCCCTACCGATTTAGGTTTAGTGGTGACAGACTTTTT
>CAINFN010000218.1 GCA_903848125.1 uncultured Bacteroidota bacterium | reverse complement strand
TGGGAACTATAACATTACCTATGTTGGGAATAATTTTACAATTACCCAAAAGCCGATTACTATTACAGCAACATCTGGGCAAACAAAAGTATATGGTGCTGCCGATCCAACGAGTTATGCATATACTTTAAGTGTTCCGTTATTAGGTAGTGA
Organism: uncultured Bacteroidota bacterium; assembly: GCA_903848125.1. Lineage (GTDB taxonomy): Bacteria > Bacteroidota > Bacteroidia > Chitinophagales > Chitinophagaceae > Sediminibacterium. The sequence continues at coordinate 20,601 of CAINFN010000218.1, read as the reverse complement.
TGCTTTGACGGGTGCATTAACAAGAGTATCAGGAGAAACAGTAGGCCCATATGCAATAAGTCAAGGAACATTAACAAATGCAAACTATGATATCACCTATGTTGGGAATAATTTTACAATTACCCAAAAGCCGATTACTATTACAGCAACATCTGGTCAAACAAAAGTATATGGTGCTGCCGATCCAACGAGTTATGCATATACTTTAAGTGCTCCGTTATTAGGTAGTGATGTTTTGACGGGTGCATTAACAAGAGTATCAGGAGAAACAGTAGGTCCATATGCAATAAGTCAAGGAACATTAACGAATGCTAACTACGATATTACATTTGTTGCGAATAATTTTACGATTACAAAAAAGCCACTTACTATTACAGCAACATCTGGTCAAACAAAAGTTTACGGTACCACTGATCCAACGAGTTATGCATATACTTTAAGTGCTCCGTTATTAGGTAGTGATGTATTAACAGGATCATTAACAAGAGCATCAGGCGAAACAGTAGGCCCATATGCAATAAGTCAAGGGACTTTAACAAATACGAACTATGATATCACCTATTTGGGGAGTGATTTCGTCATCACTAAAGCAGCTTTAACTATTAAAGCAAAGCCTCATACTATTATTTATAATGGAACAGCTTATGCTGGAGGGAATGGAGTAATTCCAACTGGGTTTGCAAGTGGTGAATCGATTAATAATTTGAATGGCACATTAACTTATGCAGGAACTGCTCAAGGTGCTAAAAATGCAGGTACTTATACAATTCTTCCTGATGGATTGAGTTCGCCAAATTATAACATTAATTATGTTAGCGATAATTTAGAAATTAAAAAAGCAACTATTAATGTTACAGCAGGGAATCAGTCTGTAGAGTATGGTACTCCATTAACTAAAATTTTAAGCGATGCTCATTCTACCTATTCTGGTTTTTTGGGTAGCGATGATGCTACGGTAGTTTCTGGAACACCTACTTATTTAACTAACTATACTTCATCAATTCCTGCTGGAACTAACGGAATATTTCTAGAGCCAAAAATTACTGGTCTTACTTCTACCAATTATGATTTTGTTGCTGTAAATGGAACGATAACTATTAATGCTGCTCCTAATTCTTACTTCCAAATTCCTAATGCTTTTGTGCCAGGTAGTTTAAATGAATTTGATAAAACGTTTAGAGTGTTTTCAAATAGCGGATTCCCTTCCAATTTATTTGTCAGCTTAAGTATTTATAATAGAAGTGGACAATTCATAAAAAAATTGGAATCTATAACTGATAGCTGGGATGGAAGAATTGGCGGGGTGCTGCAAGAGGCAGATGTTTATTTGTGGACAGCAACATTTATTGATGACCCTTTAACAAAAAACATTCCAAGGTCAGGCACATTTATTTTATTAAAATAATTATTTGAAACATTTCTGCGTCATATTTTCTTTCTTTCTTGCAAATAATGCCATGGCGCAAAATATGGTGTTGTCGCAACCGTATGTAAATGCGCAATTTCAAAGCGCAGCCTTAGTGGGTGATGGGCAGTATGATCAAAGAATTCAGAGTAATTTAAGAACACAAATGTTTAATAATAACAATGTATCTTCTACCATTGTTGCAGGTTGGGATAGTCGCTTTAAAAGTAAGGATGCAGAAAACAACAGCTCTTTTGGATACGGGTTTCAAATTATGTCAGATCAATTGGCAGGCGGTTTATTGCAAACCAATTATTTAACTATGAATTTGGCGTATCGAATTTTTGTTGACGAAGGCAAGAACAATAGTATCGCACTTGGATTGGCGGGCACTTATGCTCAATCCACTTTAAATCAAAGCAAATTGAAATTAGGGGATCAGTTAAATAGTCAAATGAATAATCTTTCCAGTGCAGGTTTCCCAGTTTCAGAACTTTATTTTAATAAGTTTCCGGCTAGCTTAACAGCCAATACTGGTTTTGTATTTACGAATCACTCAGAAAATAAATTTATTCAAGTAGGGGCAGGTGCTTTTTTTAATACCATACCGAACATTGTAAACAATGTAAAACAGGAAGCTTCTGGAATGAGAAGTAGTTTGTTTTTAAATTCAGAAATAGTAGTAAGTGAAAACAAAACTTTCGTACTGCATGCCTCTTATAGCAATAGATCTAGTAATGCCAGTATTAATCAGCAAGTATTATTAGGAGGCGCCATTAGCTTGCCTATTGCTTATAAATTTGATGAAATTAAAAGATTGTATGTGGGTTGTTATTATAGAATGAAAGAAGCCATCATACCTACATTTTCCATTATGATGGATAGTTATATTTTTGGTTTAAGCTATGATATCTATAACAATGATTTATCAGGGGCAAGCCTAAAACAAAATGGGTTTGAACTTAGTTTGTCTAAATCTTTTGGTAAAAAGAGGAACGAATTTTTGAGAACAATATTCGATTAAAAATTAATCGAACAGTTTACCCATTCAGGGTCGAAACTTGCATTGTATTTCTTATAAAAATTGATAGCAGGTTCATTCCAGTCCAACACCTGCCAGTTCATTCCTTTTAATTTTTTTTCTTTTGCTTCTTGTATCAATTGATCAAACAACATGCTGCCAATTTTTTTGCCTCGCATTTCTTCAGTGACTAAAATATCTTCCAAATACATTCTTTGTCCTTTCCAAGTAGAATAGCGAATATAATACAATGCCAAACCTACTACGACTCCATTAACCTCCGCTACAAAGGCCCACCACACTGGGTTTTCGCCAAAACCACTCTCTTCAAAATGAGCCAAGGTTACCGTTACTTCTTCAGGTGCTTTTTCGTAGACGGCTAATTCTTGTATAAGTTCCAATAGTCTAACACAATCTGATTTTTTTGCTCTTCGAATTAGGATATCCATCTGCGCTATTTATAGTAATTAAATTTTTGCCAATGCTTGGGCTAAGTCGGCTTCTAAGTCTTCAAAATTTTCAATACCTACACTCATTCTTATTAAACCATCCGAAATACCATATTTGATTCTCTCTTCTCTTGCAATACCAAAATGAGTCATGCTAGCTGGATGAGAAACCAATGTATCCACGGTGCCTAATGAAACGGCACGGGTGCATACTTCTAAAGCATCTATAAATTTCTTTCCTGCATCAATGCCGCCTTTTAATTCAAAACTGATTAATGGGGCGTGTTGTTTCATTTGTTTTTTTGCAATAGCATGATCAGGATGACTAGCTAGTCCGGTATAATTCACTTTTTCAATAGCAGGGTGCTTGTCTAAAAAGGCGGCTACTTTTTCTGTATTGCTGCAATGTCTATCCATTCTTATTTCTAATGTCTTCATTCCTTGTATCAATAAATAAGAATCAAAGGCATTTGAGTTGCCGCCTAATAATACATGCCATTTCCAAACTTTGGTTTTCATGAATTCAAGGTCTTTGCCTAGCAATACACCATTCAACGCTGACCCGTGTCCATTTAAAAACTTCGTGGCAGAATGAAAAACAAAATCAGCTCCCAATGCAAAGGGTTGTTGTAGATAGGGGGTGGCAACAGTATTGTCTACCGATACTTTTATGTTATGTTGGTGTGCAAGAGTACAAATTGCTTCAATATCTACACATTGTAATGTAGGATTGGCAGGTGTTTCAAGATGAATTAATTTAATCGTTTTATTTTCCTGTATTGTTTTCTCTAACAATTTGATATCTCTAACATCTATTAAAATTGTTTTAATCCCTGCTTCGGCTAATAGCTTTTGCATTAATTCTTGCGTTCCGCCGTATAAAGAATAGTGAGAAACCAAAGTATCTCCTGCACTAAGATTGCTTAAAAATAAAGTACTCATAGCAGCTTGACCACTTGAATGCAATAAGGCTTTTAGTTCCAGCGGTTCTCCTTTGTCATTCAATAAGCCATGTGCTTCTAAAGCTTCGATTGTTTTTTCTGCAGCTACAAAAGTGGGGTTGCCCCATCTTGAATAAATGCGTGTTTTATCAGCTCCTTTAAATCGCTCCATACCTTCATTGGTAGAATCGAATGTAAAAGTGGATGTTGCATATATAGGGGTAGTATGAGAAAAATTATCATGCTCATTACTTGTACTATGCAATGCTACAGTACTTATACCCTTGAATTTCTTATTTTTCATAAACTCTATTTAATTAAATATAACACTTTTTAATAAGCCCACTTAAGCCAAGTAGCTCCCCATGTAAATCCCCCACCAAAAGCAGCTAAAATTAAATTATCGCCTTTTTTTAATTTTGATTCCCAATCCCATAAGCAAAGTGGGATGGTAGCTGCAGTAGTATTGCCATATTTTTCAATATTGATCATTACTTTTTCTTTAGCCAATCCCATTCTATTGGCAGTGGCATCTATAATTCTTAAATTGGCTTGATGAGGTACCAGCCAGGCTATATCATCTCCTGTTAACTTATGTTTTTCTAACAATTCAGCACTTACATCGGCCATTCCTTTTACCGCAAATTTAAATACAGGCTGACCATCTTGAAAAGCATAATGTTCTTTCGCTAATACGGTGTCCATACTTGCAGGTTTTAAACTTCCTCCTGCTTTAATGTGTAAATAAGGTGCGCCACTTCCATCACTTTTCAAAATAGAATCTTGAACACCCAGTCCATCTGTAGTAGGTTCTACTAAAACAGCACCAGCTCCATCTCCAAATAAAATACAAGTAGTTCTATCTGTATAATCTATAATCGAACTCATTTTATCTACTCCTACAACCAATATTTTTTTATATCTACCAGATTCAATAAAAGCAGAAGCAGTGCTTAATGCAAATAAAAAGCCACTACATGCGGCACTTAAATCAAAACCAAATGCATTTTTTGCCCCAATTTTATCTCCAATTATATTAGCAGTTGATGGAAAGACCATGTCAGGGGTGACTGTTGCACAAATAATACAATCTATGGTTAAGGGGTCTAAATTTTTTTTGCGGATAATTTCTTCAATCGCTTTTACCGCCATATCTGAACTCGCTTTTCCTGGTTCTCTTAATATGCTTCGCTCCGAAATTCCAGTTCTACTTTTAATCCAATCGTCGTTGGTGTCGACCATTTTTTCTAGGTCAAAATTGGTCAATTTGGTTTCAGGAACATATCCTCCTACTGCGGTTATGGCGGCATTCATTGTAGACATCTTTCTAGAGGGTTTAATTTAGCTAACAAATATCCGGAAATTTGGTCAAGAAATGGGCTAAATGGCCTTTTTTCGTTCCTTATGTGCTAAATTTGAACACATTATGATAGCATTTTTACAAGGCAATTTTGTTCAATTGACACCCGCAAAACTGATTGTTGATGTGGGGGGTGTAGGCTATGAGGTAAATATTAGTTTAAACACCTATGAAGCCATTTCTAAAAAAGAAAAAGGCTTGCTGCATACTTATTTGCACATCACCGAAAATGCACAAGTACTTTTTGGTTTTTTTGATCAACAAGAAAAGGAATTGTTCATGCAATTGATTAGTGTTTCAGGGGTGGGGGCAAGTACGGCTCGAATGATGTTGTCTGGCATGCAACCTGAAGAAATTATTAGAGCCATTGTGCAAGGGGATGCTAGGCAGTTAGAACAAATCAAAGGAATAGGTAAGAAATCGGCTGAAAGATTGGTACTTGAATTAAGGGATAAATTATCAAAAATAAATATTAATAATAATCCTACTGGAGGTTTTGCATTGGCTAATAAAAATACACCTCATCAAGATGCTGTGCAGGCGCTGATTTCATTAGGTATTCAAAAAGCAGTTGCTGAAAAAGCAGTGGATAAAACGGTTCAATCAGAAGGCGCAACATTAAGTTTAGAGACTTTAATCAAGGCAGCACTTAAAAACTGCTAATATTTTAAAATATAATTTCAATCCTTTTGAGAATACTGCAAACGGTTTTATTGTTTTGTTTTTTACTTCTTTTTGGGAGTAATTTAGCAGCGCAAGGCAAAGCCGGTTTGAAAGTGCCTTTTGCAGATACTATTATTAACAAGGGTAAGGATACCATTAAAAGAAAATTCGGGAAAGATTCAGTGCATTTTCCTATTTCAGATAAGCGTGGTGATTTTTTATCTGATCCCAGTAAGAATCCTTTTGAATTTCATGATACCAGTGTGTTAAAAAGGAGGGTGGAGTATGATCCTGCTAATAAAAATTATTACATCACTGAAATGGTGGCTGGGAAGCCACAACGTATACCAGCTACTTTAAGTTTTGATGAATTTTGGAAACTAAAAACGAATAAAGACGAGCAAGCCTATTTTATGCAGCGTGCCAATTCGTTAGGAACATTGAATCGAAAAATTACTCGTCCCAAAGCAAAAGTGTATGATAGTTATTTTGATAGATTATTTGGGAAAACCGGATCTGACTTAAAAGTAGATATAAAACCAGTAGGTGAAATAAATATTAGAGCTGGCTATCAGGGGCAAAATGTAGCCAACCCAACTTTACCCGAAGCGGCTCGAAAAAATGGTGGATTTGATTTTGACGCTAGTACTAATTTTAGCATGAACGCAAGTATTGGTGATAAATTAAAAATACCCATCAATTTAAACTCTTTGTCTAATCTTGGTTTTGACAATCAAATAAAATTAAGTTACAGGGGCAAAAAAGATGAAATCATTAAGGCCATAGATGCAGGTAATATTAATTACATTTCAAGAAGTACGTTAATTCCAAGCACACAAAATTTATTTGGTGTAAAAACGCAATTGCAATTTGGAAAATTATTTGTTACAGGTGCCATTGCCAATCAAAAATCGCAAAGGCAATCAATTAATTTACAAGGCGGGGCTACCACACAACATTTTCAAAAAAGATTAGACGATTACGAGGAAAACAGACACTTTTTATTAGCTCAATATTTTAGAAATAATTACAATAAGGCAATGAGCAACTTGCCTGTTATAAATTCACAAGCGCAGGTAAAAAGAATTGAAGTATGGGTCACCAATAGAACAGGACAAACTACCAATGCAAGAGATATTGTGGGCTTGGCAGATTTGGGAGAATCAAAACCTAGTAAAAGAAATTTAGAAACAAATATTGCCAATATCTATCCAGACAATAGTTCTAATAGTTTATATACTTCTATTATTAATAATCCTAGATCAAGAAATCCCTCTGATATTTCTAATGTATTAAACATGCAAGGGTTAAGTTCTTCGGAAGATTATGAAAGAACCTTTGCTCGTAAATTAACCGAGAACGAATATTTTTTCAATCCTCAAGTAGGTTTCTTATCCTTAAACATTCCTTTACAACCTGATGAGGTTTTAGCCGTTGCTTTCCAGTATACTTACAATGGTAAGGTGTATCAAGTGGGGGAATTCTCCGATAACATTGCGCTTAATCCAAATAATGGAGTACAGCAAATTATGTTTTTGAAATTGATTAAGGCAACGACTCAAAGAACTGATTTGCCTATTTGGGACTTGATGATGAAGAATGTATACTCTTTAGATTTATTTGGAACGATACAGCCCACCGATTTTCAATTAAATGTATTGTATGAGGATCCAAGTTTAGGTCAAAAAAGATATTTGCCTGTTGCGGATGCAGATTTTAGTGACAAGGCATTGATAAAAATTTTGAATTTAGATAGATTAAATAGTAGAAACGATCCACAGCCAGATGGTGTTTTTGATTATGTAGAAGGATTTACGGTTTTATCTAAAATGGGTAGAATTGTTTTTCCATTGCTGGAGCCATTCGGAGATGATTTAAAAAATATTGCTTTCAAGAAGTTATTTCAAACAGATAGTGTTAAGGCTAAAAAATATTTATTCCCTCAATTGTATCGGAATATAAAATCAGAAGCGCAAACTTATACCAACTTGGATCGATTTGTAATGGAGGGGCAGGTTAAAGGAGGAGGAGGTGGGGGTGCTGAAATTAGTTTGAATGCATTTAATGTTCCACAAGGTTCAGTAAGTGTTCGTGCGGGTGGTCAAATATTAAAGGAAGGCATAGATTATATAGTAGATTATGGATTGGGTACAGTTAGAATTATTAATCCAGGAATTTTAAGTTCTAACATCCCAGTGAATGTTTCATTTGAAAATAATTTAGGATTTGGATTTCAAGAAAGAGGTTTTAGGGCATTAAGATTAGATTACATGGCTACAAAAAATTTTAATCTAGGATTTTCAACAGAAAGATTAAGTGAACGCCCCTTTTTTACCAAAACTAATTTTGGTTCTGATCCGATTAAAAACGCAATGTATGGAGTGGATTTTAATTACAAAGGGGAATTGCCAAGTGTCACTAAAGCGTTAAATAAATTACCATTTTATACAACCAAAGCCAAATCATTTATAACGGCTTATGGTGAAGCTGCTTATTTACAACCAGGGCATGCACAACAAATAGGTAAGGGTGCAAGTGGGTTGGTTTACTTGGACGATTTTGAGTCTACGAGAACCAATATTGATTTGCGTTTTCCTTTTACTTCTTGGGCTTTATCATCAACTCCAATGGATCGCTTCAAAGAAGGAATGTTATCTGATTCAATTGATTACAATAAAAATAGAGCGCGAATTGCTTGGTATACCATTGAGCCAACATTACAAGATAGAAATAGTGCCAACAACCCTATGAGCAATAATCTAGCTGGGTTAAGTGATCCAAGGGTTCGTCAAGTTTTTACCAATGAGCTTTTCCCTAATAAAACCACCAATATTACAGATGTTCAGCTGCCTACTTTTGATTTAACTTATTTCCCTAAGGATAGAGGCCCATACAATTATAATTTTAAAGATTTAAATAGCAAAGGACAGTTTGTAAATCCAACTGAAAAATGGGGTGGTATTATGCGCGCCTTAGACCAAACTGATTTTGAATCTAACGTCATTGAATATGTTGAGTTTTGGGTGCAAAATCCATTTATTAAATCTCCTGCAACAAGTGGACAGTTGGTATTAAATTTAGGAAATGTAAGTGAAGATATTTTAAAAGATGGAAGAAGATTTTATGAAAATGGTATGCCCACACCAAGTTTGCCGGCATCTATTGATAGTTCAACTTGGGGTAGAGTACCCACTAATCCAATTCAAGTGACCAATGCTTTTAGTAATAATGCGGATGACAGAAAATATCAAGATATTGGATTGGATGGATTAAATGATGATGATGAGCGTTTGAAAAGAAAAAATGTTATTGATCAAATCTCAAATTCTTTTGTAAAGCAACAATTTTTAAATGATCCAAGTGCGGATAACTACAAGTGGTATAGAGATGATTCCTATAATACAACTAATGCTGGTATTTTGGATAGGTACAAATATTTCAACAATACACAAGGGAATTCGCCTTTGGCTGGTACTAGTATTTATAGCAGTGCTGCTACCATGCTTCCAGACAATGAAGATTTAAATAGAGATAATACTTTAAATGAATCAGAATCTTATTGGGAGTATGCCATAGATTTAAAAAAGGGAAATTTAGGGGTAGGTAAAACTGCTTATATCACCGATTCTAAACAAGTTACAGCAACCCTTGCAGACGGTACTCAAAGTGTGGAAGATTGGTATTTATTTAGAGTGCCCATTCGTGATCCTCAAAAAAAGGCCATAGGAGGCATTACCGATTTTAGGTCTATTCGTTTTATAAGAATGTATATGACAGGATTCGAGGATTCTATTACGCTTCGTTTTGCAAAATTAGATTTAGTACGCAATCAATGGCGACAATATGCCAATGAAGTAGATAGCAGTGGTAATTATAAAATGATTGGGGCAGATAATATTTCTACCATTAATACTTTAGCAGTAAGTATTGAGCAAAATGGAAGTAGACAACCTGTTAACTATGTAATCCCTCCTGGTATTGAGCGGGTTCAACTTTTAAGTAACAATGGAGTTAACTTATTGCAAAATGAGCAGGCTTTAAGTGTTCAAATAAATCGTTTGCAAAAAGGAAAAACGCCTCGTGGTATTTTCAAAACAATGAATGTTGATATTCGTAAGTATGGAAACTTATCCATGTTTTTGCATGCCGAAAGTCAAATGAATTCTCCTAATCCAATTAAAGATCAAGAACTTACTGCCATCATTCGTATGGGGCAAGATTTTCAAAATAACTTTTATGAAATTAGAATCCCTTTAAAAGTAACACCAAGAGGCACTTATACTAGTGTAAATGCGGATGCGGTATGGCCAGAATCTAATAGTTTAAATTTAAGTTTGAATGATTTAGTCAATCTTAAGTTAGAAAGGGATAAGCAACATTTTTCTTATACTTCAAAATTTCCAATGACGGTTACTTCAGGAACAAATGCAGGTCAAAGGTATTCGGTCATGGGGAACCCCAATTTAGGGGAGATCAGAGGTATCATGATTGCGTTTGAAAATAGTTCAACTAAAGAATATGTAGATGCAGAAGTTTGGATGAATGAATTAAGATTATCAGATATGGACGAGAGTGGCTCTTATGCTGCACTGGGTAAAATGGATTTGATATTAGCAGATTTAGGCAATATATCTGTTTCCATGAATAAGCGGACTGCAGGATTTGGTACGATTGAACAAAATATGAATCAAAGGGCTAAAACAGGGGTTACGCAATTTGATATTGCATCCAATATTGATGCGGGCAAATTACTTCCCAAGCAAGTTAAAATGTCAATACCAGTTTTCGCGGGTTTGAACAAGTCTATTGAAAATCCTGAATATGATCCTTTCAATAAGGATATAAAATATGAAAAAGAAATTAGCACCCTTCAAGGACGTCAAAGAGATTCTGTAATTAATCTCTCTACCAATCAATCCACTATAAAAACATTAAACTTTACAAATGTTCGCGTATTGCCAAAAGGCAAATCGAATCTATTGAGCATTAGCAATTTTGATGTTAGTTATTCTTATTCACAATTATTACAAACAAGTCCGGTCATTGAACAAAATAAAATGACTAAACAAAGAGGTGCGGTTGGCTATACATTTAACAATCAAGTAAAAAGTTTTGAGCCCTTTAAAAAATTAATCAAAACCAATTGGCCTTGGTTAACTTGGTTAAAGGATATCAATTTTAGTCCTGCGCCAAGTTTAATTAGTTATAGAACTATTTTAGATAGACAATATGGTGAATACACGCCTCGTATTATTAATTCTTCTGACAGAACAATTGATAAAGTAGAAACAACGTATGATAAATATTTTACCAAAAGTCAATTGTTTAACATGCGTTGGCCTTTCACTAGGTCAATGAATTTAGATTTTTCGGCCAACATGAATTCTATCATTGATGAGCCAGATGGACCTAATGGTTCCATTGGCTCTAAAGATTTATTAGCTAGAATCGTACCAGTGATTAATAGTGGTAGAAACACTTTGTACAGTCAAAGAGCAACCATGAGGTATGATTTACCAACTAATAAATTTCCTTTAACCAATTGGATATTAGCCAATGTAAATGCTGCTTCAAGTTATAATTGGATTGGGGCAAGTCGATTAGCAGTTGATTTGGGAAATACCATTGAAAATACATTGGCTTATCAGGGTAGTGTGCAGTTTAATTTTACATCACTGTACAAAAAATCAAAGTATTTAAACGCGGCCTTAAGTGATGGCAAAGGTTTTGTCAAACAAGCAGTTAGCAATCCTTTAGCCACCAAAATATTAATGACAAAAGAAGAAGCTTTGGCAGGTACCACTGGAAAAGTAAGAGACTCTACCTTAAAAAAATGGAGAGAAGCTAGAAGGCAAGAACGAATTGCACAAAGAGTATTAAAAGCCAATCAGCCAATATATGTACCAGGAGGTATCAAAACCATTGCACAGTTTTTAACCATGTTAAAAACGGCAAGCGGTGATTATACTGAAAGTTTTAATAGCAGACTTCCTGGATATGATGGCAATGTAGAATTCTTAAATAAAACAGGTTCTGGTTTTTCTCCAACCATTGATTATATGTTTTTGGGTAGACAGCCAGATTCCAATTGGTTGAACAATCAATATGCTAGTCATCAAATTAAAAGAGATCCTAACTTTAATATGATATTTAGGCAAAACTTTGATCAAAAACTTTCATTTAGAGTGATGATAGAGCCTATCAAAACTTTAATTATTGATTTAGTGGTGAACAAGTCATTTACTAAAGAGTATACTGAACTTTTTAAGGATACAAATTTAAATGCAGCGGCTACTAACTATAATAATCCCACCCATGCCAATCCACTTTCTGCAGGAGGGTTTAATATTAGCTACATGGCCTTGAATACTTTCTTTACCACCCATAATCCAAATGTAATTTCTTCGCAGTTCAAGGCATTTGAGAGTTATAGAGAACAAATTTCATTGAGAGTAGCTGGTACCAATGGCTATTGGAATACGGTAGGCAATAAAGCAAAAACTGCTGATGGGTATGCAGTAGGATACGGCAAGTATGCTCAAGATGTTTTAATACCTGCCTTTATTGCTGCTTACACAGGACAGGATCCACAAAAAGTAAATTTATTAAACCAAAATAATTCAAACATTAGGTCTAATCCTTTTTCTGGTATGCTTCCTAAGCCCAATTGGAACATCATGTATAATGGCCTTGCTAGAACTCCTTTATTGTCTACTATATTTTCAAATATTACCTTAACACACGGATACAATAGTAACTTATCAATGAATGGGTTTACTAGTTCATTAATGTATGCCGATACAGGAAGACGAAGTGCCCCTTCTTTTTTAGATACAGTAAGTAAAAACTATATTCCTTATTTCTTAGTGCCAAATATTACCATTAGTGAAAGAATGGAACCATTGATTGGAATTAATTTAACTACTTTGTCACAATGGTCGCTTAGATTTGAATACAAGAAAAGCAGAATACTTTCCTTAAGCTTAATTGATTATCAACTAAGTGAAAATAACAGCACTGAATTTGTTTTTGGAACAGGCTATAGAAAAAAGGGATTAAAATTACCGTTTACCATTCCTGGCTTAAGCAGTAATAAATTAAATAATGATTTAACCCTGAGATTTGATATGTCCATTAGAGACGTATACAATAGCAATAGCAGATTAGATCAAAAAGAAGCGTATGGAACGGGTGGTCAAAAAGAAGTGACCATACAGCCATCAATAGACTATGTATTAAATAGTAAGATCAATTTAAAATTCTTCTTTGATCAAAGAAGAACTACGCCTTATATCTCCTCTTCTCCGCCTATCACCAACACTAGGGCAGGAGTGAATATAAGAATAGCTTTATAATACTAGCTTAGGTTATCCTTTTACAAATGCCCACTTAATTAGTGTTTTCCAAGTTACTTTTTTACCATACAGTAAAATTCCGGTACGGTAAATTCGGCCACTTAACCAAGTAGTAAAAATAAAGCCTGCAATTAAAACAAGCATACTTAAAATTAATTCCCAATAACTCACTGCACTAGGCACGCCATAAGCCACTCTTGCCATCATCACCATGGGTGAACTAAATGGAATAATACTTGCCCAAAAAGCAATTGGCGTATTAGGATTCTGTGTAACCATATTGGTAATCAGGTAGGATAAAATCAAAGGCATGGTAATAGGAAACATTAAACTTTGTGCATCCTGTGGATCTTCATTAACCGTACTTCCTACTGCGGCAAATAAAGCGGCATAAAATAAATAGCCCCCTAAAAAATAAAATATAAAGCATCCAATAATTAAAGGCCAGTTGGCTGTTGCAATGGTATGTTGAAAATTATAAATTTTTACAGCCGATTCACTTGCTTGCATCATCCCGCCCGCCATTTGACCATTATTTTGTTGTAAGCTTGTTAATTGATGTTGAACATCTGCTGGTAAAAATCCGGCAGCAGCGCTAGTCAAACTAATGATTAAAACAATCCACAATAAAAATTGAGTAAGTCCCACTGCTCCTATGCCAATAATTTTTCCCATCATTAGCTCAAAAGGTTTCACACTGCTTATAATGACTTCGGCAATACGATTTGTTTTTTCTTCCATTACCCCGCGCATCACCATGGTTCCATAAATAAACATGGTGATGTATATTAATAAACCACTGGCATAACCAATGCCCATGGCCAAACTAGCGTTGCTTTCTTTGCTCGTATTTCCTTTGTCCTCATAAGCTTTCAACTCTGCAAACTGAGCAGCTTTGTGAATGGAGTCCAATACATTTTGATGTATTCCAGCATCTTGAAGCATTTGATCTTCAATAGCACTATTTATTTTATTGGTGATGCTTTCTTGCAACATCAATCCCATTGATTTTTTTGATCTTAAAATGTAATTGGTTTTTTTATCGCCATCGAATTTTGGTATAATAAGTATGTCTGTAAAACCTTGTTTTTGATAATTAGTTGTATCCACATTGGCGGGGAAACTAAAACTAATCTGACTTGTATTTTTTAAAGAATTTTTAATAAATCCATTAGGATCTACCACGGCTATCTTTCTTTGTTCAACGCCTGTTATAGATAAATAGGTAGAAGCAGCAATCATACCTACTATTAATAAGGGCATTAAAAAAGTAAGTAGTAAAAAACGTTTGTTTTTAACTCTTGTACTATATTCTCTTTGTATTATTAACCAAATCTTGTTCATAATTATTTTTATTCTTAACTGTTTTGAAAAGCTCTTGCATTGGCATGGGTGCCTTCTACAAGGTTTATAAATATATCATTTAGTGAAGGCAGCACTTCGTTAAAGCCAACCACCTGTATATTTTGAGTAATGAGTTGCTTCAGTAAATCATTAGCATTAAACCCTTCATTTATTTTAACAAAGGTTTTATTAGATTCTGTTTTAACAATTACATAAGCGGTGTTAGTAGGTAGTGCTACTCCAGCTTCTGTTTCAATTGAAAATATATTTTGCTTGTATTGCTGTTTAATCCCAGCTACCGATCCGTCTAATATCTTTTTTCCTAAATTAACGAGTACAATATGGTCACAAATTTCTTCTACTTGTTCCATACGGTGGGTACTAAATATAATCGTAGCTCCCTTTTTTGCTAAAGCATATATTTCATCTTTAATTAAGTTCGCATTGACTGGGTCTAATCCACTAAAAGGTTCATCTAAAATAATTAATTTAGGTTCATGCAAAACGGTTATCACAAATTGAAGTTTTTGGCTCATCCCTTTGCTTAAATCTTCCACTTTTTTATTCCACCAGCTTTCCATTTCAAATTTCTTAAACCAATATTTTATTTTTTCTGTCGCCTCGGCTTTAGACAAGCCTTTTAATTGTGCTAGATACAAAGCTTGTTCGCCAATTTTCATTTTTTTATATAAGCCACGCTCCTCGGGCATGTACCCAATTTTTTGAATGTCATTTAAAGCATCAAAGGGCCTGCCATCTAAAATGATGTCTCCACCATCTGGATAAAAAATTCCCGTGATCATTCTAAGTAGGGTGGTTTTACCTGCGCCATTGGGCCCTAGTAAACCAAAAATGCTACCTCTTTCAATAGTAAAACTAATATCGTCCACCGCTTTTTGGGTGGCATAATATTTTCTTAAATTTTGCAAGCTTAAAAGCGCATCCATAGTAAATAAATTATATCCAAAAGTAAATTCATTTTTTCAAATAGGCTTTATTAAATAGTAAGAACGGAAAAATTAATACAACGCCGATATTCTAAGCTGATAATAGGCTATATTCGTTTTAAATTTAGCCAACATGATCAATAAGAAATCATTTATTCTAATCGCGGTTTGTTTTTTAGCCTTAGGCCTAAGTAGTTGGGGTTTTTTAGTGCATCGCACCATCAATCAATTGGCTATTTATAGTTTACCCGAACCTTTGCAATCTTATTTTCATAAGGATCTAAATTATTTAGTGAGCAATTCACCTCGTCCAGATATTAGACGCAATACAGACAAATCTGAAGCAACAAAACATTTTATAGATTTAGAAGCCTATGGTCCTAATGCCGCTAATAATATGCCACTGGATTGGGCTACTGCTGTAAAAAAATATTCAGAAGATACTTTATTAAAGTATGGCTGGGCACCTTATTTAATTATGAGTGAGTTAGATAAATTAACCAATGCCTTTCGTTCTAAAAATAAGGACAGCATCTTATTTTATGCAGCCGATATTGGTCATTACATTGGAGATGTTCATGTGCCATTGCATACTTCTATTAATTATGATGGTCAATTGACCAATCAAAAAGGGTTACATAGTTTATGGGAATCTTTTATACCAGAATTAAGAATTGATCAATATCAATTATACAATCCACACAAAGCCACTTACTTAAAAAATCCTAGCGAAGCCTTGTGGGAAGACATTCGTTATGCAGCAAGTTTGGTTCCAGAAATGTTAGCCGTGGAAAAAGAAGTATCTATTCAATTTAAGCCTGAGACCAAGTATAAAACGCAGATGCGTTATGGTAGAGAAACAAAAGTGTATACTAAAGAGTTTGCAGAAGCCTATGCCAATGGTTTGGGTCCTACTGTGAATGCGCAGTTAACTGCTTCAGCCAACCTGATTGCCGATTTTTGGTACACTGCTTGGGTAAATGCGGGTAAGCCAATGATGGCTACACGTGAAATTTCTCCCACTTTAGCGAATGAATTAAAGTCCTTTAAGTTGAACCATTTAATTCAGGATGAACTATTATTAAGTAAGAAAGAAAAGCCAGAGAATTAGGAGTACTATAAAGCCGCAATTTGTTGTGCTAGTTTTTGACCATCCATGGCCGCACTTACAATGCCGCCTGCATAACCAGCACCTTCGCCACAAGGGTATAAATTTTTAATTTGTGGATGATGTAAACTGTCCGCATCTCTGGGAATACGAACAGGTGATGAGGTTCTGCTTTCGGTGGCCACCACAATCGCATCATTCGTATAATAGCCCTTCATCTTTTTACCAAATGCTTTAAATCCTTCTTGCAAAGTGGTGTGAACAAAATTGGGTAAAGCTTCCTGTAATGGAGCTGCCAATAATCCAGGTAAATAACTTGCGTCAGGTAAAGAGCTTGAAATTTTATTGGTACAAAAATCAATTAATCTTGATGCAGGGGCTACTTGCAATCCACCGCCTAATGCAAAAGCGGCTTGCTCCACCTGTTGCTGAAAATTCAATAACAATAAAGGATGATTTTCGGGCAAGCTATTTTTAGTAGGCTTTAAAAATTGAGCAGCTGTAGGAATATCTATTTGAACCACCATTCCACTATTGGCATAAGGGTTGTCTCTTTTACTTGGGCTCCAGCCATTGACCACTATTTCTCCTGGAGCAGTGGCAGCAGGAGCAATGATGCCGCCTGGGCACATACAAAAACTAAATACCCCACGTTCACTAACTTGTTCCACTAAACTATAAGAGGCAGGTGGTAAATTAGGATCACGCAATAAGCAGTGGTATTGAATGGCATCTATAATAGATTGAGGATGTTCGACTCTTACACCTAACGCAAATGGTTTTGCTTCGATGCTCATCTTTTTTTCAAATAATAATTTAAAAATATCACGAGCAGAATGACCCGTTGCTAAAATAACAGCTTGCGCTTTCATTCGGTCTCCATCTGCAGTAATCACTTCTTTTATTTGATCCTTGTCAATTACAAAATCGGTTAATTTTTTTTCAAACAATACTTTACCGCCCGAGGCTTCAATTTGTTCTCGCATGGCAGTAATGATATGAGGTAGTTTATTGGTGCCAATATGCGGATGCGCTTCAAATAAAATAGATTCATCTGCCCCAAATTGATAAAATAATCTTAAGATTTTATCAATACTCCCTCGTTTATTACTTCTGGTATATAATTTACCATCACTATAAGTACCAGCACCGCCTTCACCAAAACAATAGTTACTTTCTGGGTTAACGATGCCTTCTTTATTTAGTATAGCTAAATCACGTCTTCTTGATCTTACGTCCTTACCTCTTTCTAAAACGATAGGCCTTAACCCTAATAAAATACATTCTAAGGCTGCAAATAAACCGGCCGGTCCTGCGCCAATAATAATGACTTCTTTTGCGGACTTAGGTACTTCTGGAAAATGGATGGGTTCGACAAAGCGATTGCTTAAAGGCTCGTTAATAAAAACAGTGAGGCTTAAATTAACCCAAACTTGTTGTCTACTTCGGGCATCTATAGATTTCTTAGCAATATGGAACCCAGTAATGGATGCTGTAGGTTGGCCAGTAATTTGGCTAATGGCCTTTAAAAGGCTATTCCTATCTGCCGCCTCGGAAGGCGTAAGTTTAATTTGAATATTGGTTTGCATGGGTTAGGTGTTTATCCTAAAAAAATGCTTTCTTTAATAATAGAGTCCAGCAGACAGTTGTCTACTAAAAAGGCAAGTCGTCGCCAGATTCGTTGGCAGGGATATCAAAATAAGTGCTTGCTTCGGTAGGAGCGGTATTGCCACCTAAGGCCACTGCTTCCATGCGCCAAGCGTCTAAATTGGTAATATAATTGTCCTTTCCGTCCTTATTCCACTTAGACCCCTTTATATTAAAAAGTACTTTTACGGTATCACCTAGGTTAAAACGATCAGGTAAAGCCGTACGGTCCTGAACACACTGAAATTTAACATAATTTGTGATGGTTTTACCATTGATGTCATCGGACTTTTCTATCACAAATTCCCTTGTTTTAAAGGTTTCTTTTCTCTGAATGATTTCGTATTTGGCAATTAATTTGCCGGTTAATTCGTAGCTCATATCTATAATTAAGTAGCCAAAGGTAGTATTTAAAGGCGAAAAGTAAATAGGAGGCCTTAAATACAAATAAAGCCCATTTTTTATTAGAAAATAGGCTAAAAAAATAAGTGGATAACTAGCCATTTTTAAGAAAAAGGATATATCTTGAACGCCCGATTAGGGAATAAGAAACACTCGGTTTGTAGGGTTTTGAGGACATGTAAAAAAAACCAAATAAAAAAGTTTTTTTTCAACAATAAGTCGTCATATTCGCATTCCGGTTAACAATTCCTTAATCCAGAGTTGAAATCCAAGTAAGTACCTTTTTTATAAAAAACAAAGAGCAAGAAAGTAAGATGGCTAAGAGCGCAGAATTAATATGGAGTAATTGCTTAAAGATAATTAAGGATATTGTTGAATGGCAACATTTCAAAACTTGGTTCGAGCCTATTCAACCGGTTGACTTGAAAGACAATGTTTTGATGATTCAAGTTCCCAGCCAATTTTTTTACGAGTACATAGAAGAACATTACGTTAACCTTTTAGCTAAGACTTTAAAACGTGAATTAGGAAAAGAAGCTAGGTTAGAATATCGTATCATGGTGGACAGTGGAAACAACAAAAAAGGTTCCATGGATGTGCCCGCCAGTGGTATGAAAACATACAATAACAATGAGATGAACTTCCCGTTGGTTATTGACAACCCGGTTAAGAATCCATTTGTGATTCCAGGGTTGAAGAAAATGCAAATTGACCCTCAGTTAAACCATAATTACTTATTTGACTCCTTTATTGAAGGGGATTGCAATAGGGTTGCACGTCGTGCTGGTAAAACCGTAGCCGAAAAGCCAGGAGCCAATTCATTCAATCCTTTGGTTATTTATGGAGGAGTAGGATTAGGAAAAACACATTTAGCTCAAGCCATTGGAAATGATGTAAAACGCATTCATCCCAATAAGGTGGTTTTATATGTGAGTTCAGAAAAATTTATCAATCAGTTCCAAGATCATAGTCGCAATAATGCCATAAATGACTTTATACATTTTTATCAATTGATAGATGTGTTGATAATTGATGATGTACAATTTTTTAATAGAGCTGAAAAATCTCAGGATGCTTTCTTCGCTATATTCAATCACTTGCATCAAAGTGGCAAACAATTGGTTTTAACTTCTGATAAAGCGCCTAAAGATTTGGAAGGATTGCAAGAGCGTTTACTAAGTCGTTTCCGTTGGGGATTGAGCGCAGACATTCAAGTACCTGATTACGATACACGTATCGAAATCTTGGAGAAGAAGATGAAGGCTGATGGATTAGAAATGCCTAAAGAAGTAGTGAAATATGTGGCTTACAATATCAATACAAATGTGAGAGAATTAGAAGGAGCGTTGATTTCTTTACTTGCTCAATCTTCTTTGAATAAAAAAGAAATTGATGTTGAATTAGCTAAGAAGGTATTGCGCAATTTTGTTAAAACAAGCAGCAAGGAAATTACCATCGACGCCATTCAAAAAATGGTATGTGAATTCTTTGAAGTGCCTTATGATAAGTTGTTACAAAAAACACGTAAACGTGAAATTGTACAAGCCCGTCAAATTACTATGTACTTAGCAAAAGCCTTTACCAAGAACTCCTTAAAAACAATTGGAGAGCATTTTGGTGGACGTGATCATACCACGGTAATACATTCATGTCAAACAGTTAAGGACTTAATGGATACCGATTCTATGTTTAGAGAAAACGTGATGGAGTTGACGCAGAAAGTGCAACTAGCTGCGATGTAAGTAGCCCTTTTTAGCCTACAGTTTATCAATTAACTATATTATGGTCCGGAACGAACTTTATTTGAGTTTATTCCGGACTTTTTTTAGGTATTTAAGGACAAGCTGCTTATTTTTGCAGCCCTCGAAAGAGGTTTTGGAGGAGAGGTGGATGAGTGGCTGAAATCAGTAGTTTGCTAAACTGCCGTACGGGTTAAACTGTACCAAGGGTTCGAATCCC
>CAINFN010000217.1 GCA_903848125.1 uncultured Bacteroidota bacterium | reverse complement strand
GTAACCATGGAATTAATGAGAGGTATTAAAAAAGTATTTGATCCTAATAACATTTTAAATGCTGGTAAAATTTTTGATTCAAAGTAGTATCTAATTAATAGAAATTTGATTTATGCCTTTTAAATATATAAGTAGTTTTTTATTTTTATTGTTGAGCTTACATGCTACTTCACAAACCACTATTCAAACAAATAATTTAGAAACACCTAGCCCTATCTTCTTTGGAGGTGGTATTGTTTTAGGAGGAAGTTCTAGTTCATTTCAACTAGGCCTCAATCCAGAATTAGTTAAAACTTACAACCAATACATCGACCTAGGAGCCGCCATCAACTTGTACTATGCATCCTTTAAATCAATGGACCTTACCGGTAATATAAGTTCAAGATCAAATAATACACAATTTGGATTGGGCGGTTTTGTAAGAGTATGGCCTATTGAACAATTTTTTATTCAGATTCAACCCGAATACAATTGGACTTTCACCAATGCAAAAAGTTATATTAATGGGAATACGGGCAGCTCTAGTGTTAGCGCACCAAGTGTATTAACTGGTATTGGTTATGGCAAAAGAAATGAAAATGGTTTTTCTTACTTTTCTATCATGTTTGATATTGTGAATTCAAACCAATCGCCCTATAAAATGGGACAACTAACAGCCCAACCTATTTTTAGAGCAGGTGTAGGATTTCCTGTTTTCAGGGCTAGGAAAAAAGGGTAGCGAATTCTGTAACTGAATTGCAGATGACAAAGTGTTCTCTCCAGCCATCATACAAGAACGCTTCCTTATCCATCGTATCCAATAATTGAATTAAGGCATTGTAAAATCCATCTACATTTAAAATAAATATTTTTTTATTGTGTATTTTAAGATTGTTCCAAGTTAGCATTTCAAACAACTCATCTAAAGTACCTATACCTCCAGGTAATACCATGGCGGCATCTCCCTTTTCATAAAGTAATTTTTTTCGATCATGCATATCTTCAGTAATGATCAATTCAGTTAAACCATCGTGCTGCGCTTCCCATTCTAACAATAACTTTGGAATAATGCCAAGCACCTTTCCTCCATTTTTTAAGCATGCATTGGCTACCGCACCCATGATGCCTTTATTACCTCCTCCATACACCAATTCAATATTATTCATTGCCAACCATTTGCCTAAAGCAGCAGCTTCTATGCAATAAGCTTGATTATTACCCAATTTGGATCCACAGAAAACGGTTAGGGACTTAAAATGCATAAAAAGGATTTTAATACTTGAATATAGTAGCAAATTAACCAATAATTTCGAAGATTCTTATTACTTTGCTACTTCAATAATGCTTTAGATATGAGTGCTCCTTTGTTGTTTTTATTTGTACTGGTTTATTTCCTTATTTTATTAGGCGTTGCAAAAATTACTGGTAAAAACAGTAATAACATGTCTTTTTTTATTGGCAATAAAAATAGCCATTGGATGCTGGTTGCTTTTGGTATGATTGGTACTTCATTAAGTGGGGTCACCTTTGTAAGTGTGCCTGGAGCTGTGGGCAAAGATGCTTTTCATTATTTGCAAATTACCCTTGGTTATTTAATTGGCTACTTTACTATTGCTTATGTATTGTTACCTATTTACTACAAACTTAATCTGACTTCAATTTATCATTATTTAGAACAACGCCTTGGCTTTAATGCCTATAAAACTGGTGCGTCCTTTTTTGTATTATCAAGAACCTTAGGTGCTACTGCAAGATTGTATTTGGTAGTAAAAATATTACAAGTATTTATTTTAGACAATATGGGGGTACCCTTTTGGGCCACTACCCTAGTGATATTGATTATGATTTTATTGTACACTTACGAAGGAGGTGTTAAAACCATCATTTGGACGGACACACTTCAAACCTCGGGGATGTTATTAGGATTAATTATTTGCAGTATTTATATTTTAAACAATATGCATTTCTCCTTTACAGAGGGTTTAAATGCGATGCATGTTAAAGGATTATCAACTGTATTTAACACAGACGTCAATAGTAAATCATTTTTCCTAAAACAAATTGTGGGTGGTGCATTTGTCACCTTAACCATGACAGGTCTTGACCAAGAAATGATGCAAAAAACGATTTCGGTAAAAACCTTAAAAGATGCACAAAAAAACATGGTTACTATTGGCTTCACCATGTTATTTGTGATTAGCTTATTCTTATACCTTGGTGGTTTATTGAATTTATATGCTGCTCAAAATCATATTCCTGCTGTGGGAGATGATTTATTTCCAACATTAGCGATATTTCATATGCCACCGTATATATCTATTATATTTATACTCGCTTTAATTTCTGCGCTTTTCCCAAGTGCTGATGGCGCCATCACTGCTTTGACCTCCAGTTTTTGTATTGATTTATTAGGTATGCAACGAAATACCAATTGGGATGAAGTGAAAAAGAAAAAAATTAGACAAAGAGTGCATTTAGGTTTTGCCTTTTTATTTTTTATCATCGTACTTGTTTTTAAATGGATTGATAATAAAAGCATCATTGATTTACTTTTAAAAATAG
>CAINFN010000216.1 GCA_903848125.1 uncultured Bacteroidota bacterium | reverse complement strand
TTACTAGGATGCCTTTGGGCTGCTCGTATGCTTGTTCAAGGAACTATTTTAAGAAGTACCATGAAAAAATTAAATGAATTGGACCTATGGCCCTGGTTTATTTTATTTGATATATGGTCTATCTTCTATTATTTATTTACCTTGCCTAGCGTATGGAAAGCCCCTCAGAAAAATTGGAATTAATCACCAAGTACTTTGCCGATTTCACGCCTAAGCAATTAGCGCAAATTGAAGGCCTCGAGCCAGCTTATAAAGAGTGGAATAGTCAAATTAATGTCATCTCTAGAAAAGATATTGATCACATTTACTTGCATCATATTTTGCATTCATTGAGTATCGCTGCTATTGTAGAATGGGAAAAGGGAACGCAAGTAATTGACATTGGCTGTGGAGGTGGATTCCCTTGTATACCACTAGCTATATTTTTTCCAGAGGTTCAGTTTTTAGCGGTGGATAGTATTGCAAAAAAATTAAAAGTAGTAGATGCAGTTTGTGAAATGGTAGGTATTAAAAATATTACTACTAAACACACACGTGTAGAAGAAATTAAGAATAAAAAATTCGATTACGCTGTTAGCAGAGCCGTGGCCCCTTTAAGAGATTTGTGGAAATGGGCAGGACCTATTTTAAATAAAAAGCCCAATCAAAATAATTCTTTGATTTGTTTAAAAGGGGGCGACTTGCACCAAGAAATTTTTGAAAGTGGAGTGAGTCCTAAAATGATGTCCATTCATGACATCTTTCCTGAAGCTTATTTTGAAGAGAAGTTTATCATACAAGTGAAGAAGCCTTAATTATTCCTTCTCACTCTCTCTGCGCATGCTCGAAAGTTCGTTCGATGAAATAATTAAGGCTTTCCATTAAATTCCAATATACTAATTAGGGATCTCTAATTTATTATTGCTTCTATTTAAATCGGGCATTCTAAAGCTAGGATCTATCTCAATTGATTTTAAAGCAGTGATAGGCTTACTTGTTTCAAAGGTGTAAGTAGGTTGTACCCATTTCCATTCGGGATGGATAATTCTATTTTGACTTGTTTCAGCAATTTTATTGGCCAACATTAAATCAAGCGGGATATAATGCAGTTCGGTACTGCCATCTTTATAGGTAACAAGTACTTCAATGGGGGCAGGCATTTTTCCATAACGTTGAATACTTATAATGGCAGTATTGTCTTTGGCTTGAATATCGTTTAATCCATAATCAATCGTCTTGGTTGAATTGATCCAATATTCTTTTAACCATTGCAATTGAATATTACTTGTTTTTTCGGCAATGCGAAAAAAATCGTTTGGATTAGGATGTTTGAATTTCCAAGTATTGTAATAGTTGATCAAAGTGGCATCACGCAATGAATCTCCAATGACATATCCCAACAAACCTAATAAAGTAGCTCCTTTACTATAAGCAGCACTACTATAGGCATAGTTGGTATTGTAATGATCTGAATGCGTGGACATCGGTTCTTCTATATTACTTTTAGCTAAAGCAAGATATCCACCGTAATTCCCATATTGAATATAGGGTAAATAAGTTTTTGCCTTTTCATTGTTCAGAAGCAACTGTTTTTTTGCAGCTTCACTCATATAGGGTGATTGAATAGCTATATTTTGTTCATACCAAAATGAAATTTCATCTTCGGCATAACTAGCAAATCCTTCATCCATCCAAGGATATAAACTTTCATTGTTTCCTAAAACATGTTGATACCAATTGTGCATCCATTCATGAAAAACGGTTCCTAAACCTGGCCCTTTTATTAAAGTAGCCATGGCGTATTCCATGCCACCATCCCCTCCTTGAATAAAAGAATATTGAGGATAAGGATAAGCGCCAAATTTTTTCTCCATAAAAGGCAATGCCTTTTCCGCTGCCCACAAAACATTCGCCCAAGCACTGTCTTCAGTTGCTGTTTTTTCTTTGTAATAAACATGCAAAGTCAAACCCTTGCGCACTTCTTTTGATAGATGCTTAAAGTGATCATCTGCAGCCCATACAAAATCATGAATATTATTTCCTTTGAAATTCCATGATTTCAAACCTGATGCATTTGCTGTGGCCGTTGGATTTTGTAATACGCCTGTGGCAGCCACAATATAATTTTTATCTAATTGTATCGTAACATCAAAATTACCCCATACACCATAAAATTCACGCGCTATATACACATTGGTATTCCATCCTTGGTAATCATATTCTACCATTTTAGGATACCATTGACTCATTGAATATCGAACCCCCTCGGCATTGTCTCTGCCTGAGCGTCTTATTTGCACCGGCACTTGCGCCTCAAATTGCAGTACTAATTTTACAGAAGTTTTTGGCGCAATTGGATTGGTTAATTGTACCTCTAATATAGTTTCGTGCTCGATTAATTTTTGTGCTTTACCATTTATTAAAATTTGGCTTACTCTTTGGTAACCTATTTCGTTGGGTGCTAATTTTTGTATACGGTCCTTTACCCTTCTATCCCAATCTTGCACATTGTCTTGGCCTGTCATAGTAGAAGCCGAAGTAATGGGCGCACCTCTTTTAACACTTAAATAATTTTTACCCAACTCCCTACTTCTTAAGTCCATCGCAGAATTGGGCGCAAAAGCATTCCAATACATATGAAAATAAACTTTGCGTAAAGTATCGGGCGAATTATTAGTGTATACTAATTCTTCAGTTCCTTTTACAATATGAGTAGCAACATCTAAAGCGGCATTTATTTTATAATCGATGCGTTGTTGCCAACGATCGGCTTGCGCATTCACTAATGTTGTATTTAAAAATAATACAAGTAAAATTGTTAACTTTTGTTTCATAAAATTATTTTTTACCGTCCACAACAATCACGATCTCCCCTTTTACTTGCTTTGCTGAAAAGTAGGTGATTAAATTAGCTAAGCTATCCGTAATATTTTCTTCATAAATTTTTGTAAGCTCTCTACTTACAGAAGCCTGTCTGTCGGCGCCAAAATGGGTGGCAAATAATTCTAATGTTTTTACCAAACGCATGGGGCTTTCATAAAATATCATGGTGCGCTCTTCGTTGGCCAAAGATTCCATTAAAGTTTTTCTTCCTTTTTTTAATGGGATAAATCCTTCAAAAATAAATCGTGTGGCTGGCAAGCCACTATTCACTAAGGCCGGCACAAAGGCGGTAGCACCAGGCAAACTAGTTACTTGAACCCCTGCCGCTTTACAAGCACGCACCAACAAAAATGCAGGGTCGGATATACCTGGCGTTCCTGCATCTGTAATTAAAGCAATATTTTTTCCTGCCTGCAATTGTTGCACTAAATGATCCACCACCTTATGTTCATTGTGTTGATGATAAGGCGTTAAAGGCTTATTGATATGATAATGCTGAAGTAACTTAGACGAAGTGCGTGTATCCTCGCACAAAATAAAATCCACCGATTGTAAAATCTCAATGGACCTAAAGGTAAAATCTTTTAAATTTCCAATGGGCGTGGGAACAATGTATAGCATGGAAATAATTAAAGCTTAAAAATATAAATGCCTATTTCACCAACTCAATCTCAAAAAATTCCATCACTGCATTGGCCAATAATTTTTTAGCTGCAGTTTCTGCTGCTGCTTTAGCGGCTGCTTCGTCAGCTGCCTCGATTTTTAAGGTGATAAGTTTACCTACACGAACATCTTGAATACCCGTTAAACCTAAATTGTGCAAGCCACCTAAAACTGCTTTTCCTTGTGGATCTAATAAATCATTTAAGGGCATTACCTTAATTTGTAATTGAAATGTCATACTATTTTAATTGTGTGATGGTATTTTTATAAAACAAAGATACTAAGCAATAGCCAATAAAGCCAAATGGAATGGCCAACCATTTAAAAAATAGGGCCGATAAGATAACATCCGCTGCCAATATGATTAAAGGGACCATTAATTTTTTATTTTTTCCCAAACTTTTTAAAGCCAGCATA
>CAINFN010000215.1 GCA_903848125.1 uncultured Bacteroidota bacterium | reverse complement strand
TATTTCCAACAAGGGAATATGGAAAGCAATGGTAAGTATATCGACCGTAATGGAACGGCTGTAAATTATAGCACAGGTCCAGTTATTTGGGGAGAGCCAGGCACGAATGGCCAACACGCCTTTTATCAATTAATACATCAAGGTACTTTAGTCATTCCTTGCGATTTTATAGCACCTGCTATTAGTCATAACCCTATTGGAGATCATCATGATAAATTACTAAGTAATTACTTTGCACAAACCGAAGCATTGCTAAATGGCAAAACCTTAGCAGAAGTAACTGAAGAATTAAAAGCCAATAAAATAGCTGAAAAAGAAATTGAATTCCTTGCTCCTTTTAAAGTATTTGCTGGCAATAAACCAACGAATTCATTCTTGGTAAAAAAAATTACCCCTTCTACATTAGGATTTTTAATTGCTACTTACGAGCACAAAATATTTACTCAAGGGGTTATTTGGAATATATTTAGTTATGATCAATGGGGCGTTGAATTAGGAAAACAATTGGCTAATAAAATTTTACCGGAATTAATTAATTCAACTCCTGTTACTGGCCACGATAGTTCAACCAACGGATTAATCAACCAATATAAAAATTGGAAAAAATAAGTTGAATGGCCTCCAAACTGAACATAAGAAATATTGAATTAAAAGACAATGAAGCTATTGCGAAAGTAATTAGAGCAGCCTTGACTGAATTTGGTGCCAATAAACCTGGCACAGTTTATTACGATCACACCACCGATCATTTATTTGAATTATTTCAAACCCCTGGCTCTGTTTATTATATTGCCGAAATGGATGGTGAGGTGCTGGGTGGTTGTGGCATCTTCCCCACCGTAGGATTGCCTGCAGCAACTTGTGAATTGGTAAAACTATATTTAAATAAATCTGCCAGAGGCACCGGACTTGGAAAGCAATTATTATTACAATCTATGGAATGGGCAAAACAGAATGGATACCAACAAGTGTATTTAGAATCTATGCCTGAACTTTCTAAGGCAGTAGCTATTTATGAGAAAGTAGGTTTTGAAAAATTAAATCAGTCTTTAGGCAATAGCGGACATGATGGTTGTGATATATGGATGCTTAAAAAATTATAAGCAAGCTATTTACCATTTATCTAACTCTTCCCCACTCAAATTATCTCCAGCGCTCGCAGGCGTATCTCTAGCTTCTAATGGTTTCTTTTCGGTGATAACAATAGGTTCATCATTGTCATCATGAGGCTCTTCAACAGGAGGCACAATTGTATCAGGTGTAGAAGAACTTGGGCAGTATCAGCAATTGGTGAAGGAGAAGTTGTTACTCTTGCATCAGGCGCTGAAGGTGTTACTCTTGCATCAGGAGCATACGCTCCTTCTTCTTCGCCCTCGTGATTGAATGCATCAAAATCAAAATCGGGCATTAAATCTGTTTTTACAAAATCCACCGCTTCTGTAATTGCTTTTATAAATTTATTAAAGTCTTCCTTGTATATAAATATTTTATGACGGTCGTATCCATTGTTATCAAAACGTTTTCTACTTTCTGTAATGGTTAAAAAATAATCATTAGAACGAGTAGCCCTTACATCAAAAAAATAAGTTCTTCTTTTACCTGCACGAACACGAGTACTGTATACACTTTCAATTTTTCGATCGTTGCTGTTATCGTAATTTTCTGGCTCCATAATCTTTAACTATTTGAATTAAAAATATAAAATGTTATTGAAATTCTGAAATTTTAAGGCTTTTTTAATGCTTGTCTTTGGATTGTTGGGTACGATACAATTCGGCATAAAGACCATTTTTCAATAATAAGCTTTCGTGGGTGCCCATTTCGGCGATTTTACCTTCCTCTAAATAGATAATGAGGTCAAAATGCATACTAAAAAATATACGATGTGTTATAAATAAAGTGGTTTTGTTTTGAATATAGGACTGTAAGTTCAACAAAATCGTTTGCTCGGTATTGGCATCTACCGCACTTAAACAATCATCAAAAATATAAATGCTAGGATTTTTAATCAAAGATCTCGCAATGGCTACTCTTTGCTTTTGACCTCCACTTAAAGTAGTACCCCTTTCCCCTACTAGGGTTTCAAATTGATTGGGCAAGCTATTTATTTCATTTAACACATGCGCCGCTTCGGCTGCTTTATAAACTTCCTCTTTGCTTACTGCATCTGTCAACCCAAATCGAATATTATTTTCGACCGAGTCACTGAATAAAAAAACATCTTGTTGCACATACCCAATTTCTTTTCTTAATTGTTGAACGTTAATTTGATTCACATTTACTCCATCAATGGATATGCTACCAGCATTGGTTTCATACATTCTTGTAAGCAGTTGCGCAATGGATGTTTTTCCTGAACCTGTCTTACCAAGTACCAATACTTTTTGCCCAGTTTTAATGGTTAATTCAAAATTAGACAAGGCTTTAACACCAGAATGCGGATACACAAAATCTACTTTATCAAAATGAATATCACCTTTAATTTCAGCAAGTGTGTGTGTATTTTTATTGGTGATAATTGGTTGAATAGATAAAAATTCATTCAATCGTTTTTGAGAAGCTGCAGCACGTTGTATCATACTTGCTGTCCATCCAATGGCACTTACAGGAAAAGTAAGCATGTTAATATAGATGACAAACTCAATCACAGTGCCTACTTTTCGTGGATCATGAAGTGCTTCCAACCCACCTAAATAAATAGTAAGTAAAGTACTCAAGCCAATCATCAAAGCCATAGTAGGTGCATAAAAAGCTTCTACTTTAGAAAGACTTACTGCATTTTTTCGATACAGTTCGCTATTGGCTTTGAAAAAACCAAGCATGGCTTTTTCTTGAACAAAAGATTTAATGACTCTAATACCTGAATAAGATTCTTGTGCATTGGTGGTTAAATCTGAAAGTTGACCCTGAATTTCCTCGCTCTTTTTATTAATGATGCTATTGACAAAATAGATGGTAATAGCCAAAACGGGTAAAGGTGCTAACACATATAAACTAAGCCGCACATCTTTACTAAACATATTGTATAAACAAAAGCCAATCAATGAAACTAAATTGATCAAATACATTAAGGAAGGCCCCGTATACATTCTTACCCTACTCACATCTTCGGTAATTCGACTCATTAAATCGCCGGTACTATGTGTCTTATAAAATTCTGTATCTAATTTTTGGTAGTGGGTATACACCTGATTTTTTTGATCAAATTCGATGTGTCTACTCATTACAATAATGGTTTGACGCATAAAAAACATAAAAATACTCCTTACTATAGCCAGCATTAAAATGGTCACACTACAAAAGGTGATTAACCAGGCAAAACTAAAATTGTTACTACTGCTTAAATTACTAATCCAATCCACAATTAATTCATTGTGTATACAGGGAGCTGGTTTACCTCCAGGCAACTTAGCTTGCACCAAACCCACCACATAACCTGTAATTTGAGGGGATAAAACGGCCAGGTAATTGGTTGCAATCACCAGCAGGATACCAGTAAAGAACCTAAACCTATACCTCCAAAAAAAGACATTTAAAGCCGATAATTCTTTCACCTACACCATTTTTGTAAAGATACATGGTAGTCAATAAATTAGCTCAATTGTTTAACCATATTAAATGCAAGTATTTTTGCAAAATTGGCTTTCCCTTCCTACATTTGCCGCGGAGAGTTGGCAGAG
>CAINFN010000214.1 GCA_903848125.1 uncultured Bacteroidota bacterium | reverse complement strand
AATAGCATTTGACCCCACAGGCTTGGTAATTAATACCTTCCCTAAAAAGTATTATCCATGGAGCCTAGTTCAAAATGCCCTCATTAAGGATGATCTGATTACAATAGATTTCAAGAATAACAAACTCATTCAAAAAGAAATTAACGAGCCAGTGACGGCGACCATTACACAGGAATTCAATAATTTTTGTGCAGAGCAAATCGCCAATTCGAACATAATTAACTCCTAATTGATACCTTTAACCCATGTTATTAAATAGCTCCCCTTATATTTTATATTCCGATGGCAATGGCCAAATATTTGAAGACACCAGTTTATATGCAACTGGCAGAGCTGGTTGGGATGCTTATCCTATAGATGTAGACGATTGGATAGAATTACCTAATGGCGGTAGTTTATACGAACTTCCTAAAAGAAGAGGTATTGGTATGGATGTGGAAACTGGCGAAATGCGTATTTGTGAAAAAGGCTGGGCAGTGGCGGCTTTTATTCCTCCGGCACATACAGGATTATATGTAGCAGCTTATGAAACATTGCCTAATGCACCAACCCTTCCTTTATTTTGTTATACTGCTGTTGGATGGCTTAATGGAAAAAATTATGTCCCTGCTGTAAGAATTGAAAAAGACATTAGACAGGATTGCGAAGGATACGATCAAAAAATAATTGAAACTGGCACGAGCAAATTGTTGGAGACCTATAGTCAAAATAGATTGGTGAAACATTTGATGGAAAATTGTTGCTTGACTTACCATTGTCCTGCTGCCAGAAATTTTGCCATGGGCAGATGGGAATGTCCTATTCCTATTTCACCAGCTTGCAATGCCAATTGTATTGGATGCATTTCTTTTCAACCTATTGAAGAAGAAATTATTTCTAATCAAGAAAGATTGGTTTTTAAACCTACTGCTGCTGAAGTAGTAGAATATACAGTGCCGCATTTAATGACGGCCCCCTTTCCTATTGTAAGTTTTGGGCAAGGTTGTGAAGGTGAACCTTTATTAATGTGGGAGACCATAAAAGAAGCCATTATTGAAATAAGAAAACATACCGACAAAGGCAGCATCAATATTAATAGCAATGGCTCAGACCCAAAGGCAGTAAAAATTTTAGCAGCAGCCGGACTGGATAGTTTAAGAGTAAGTACGAATTCGGTACGCGAAAATATTTACAACGCCTACTACCGCCCTAATAATTATACTTTTGCTGATATCAAAGAAAGCGTAAGCGTGATGTCTGCTGCGGGCAAATGGACAAGTATCAATTATTTTGTATTTCCTGGCATGACAGATTGTGTTGAAGAATATGAAGCATTAAGAAAATTTATTAAGGATACCGATTTAAAGATGATTCAATGGAGAAATTTTAATATCGATCCAGATTGGTATTTAGGTAAAATAGGTGTAACCGAAATGGGTGAAATCATGGGCATTAAACAAATGATGGAATTAATTCAAGAAGAATTTCCGAATTTAAAGTTTGGCTACTACAACCCACCTATAGAAAGAATAAAAGGAGACTTTACGAATAATTTTGCACACCATTGAGAAGACAAAATCAAATAGGAGCTGCACTAGCTATTACATCAAGTGTTATTTGGTCGGGTAATTTTATTGTATCACGTTATGCCATTCATTTAGCAGGGCCTACTAGTTTGGCTTTTTTCAGATGGACTATTGCTACCATTTTTATGTTCCCGTTCGCCTATAAAAATTTAAAAAATGAAATGCACATTTTTAAACAAAACAAAGCCTACTTTTTTTGGATGGGTTTGGTTGGCTTTGCCATTTACAATTCTTTAATTTATACTGCTGGCCACTATACTACTGCTATTAATATGGCCTTATTTGGATCTACCGTTCACCCTATTGTAGCCGCTTTATTAGCAGCTTACTTCGTTAATGAAAAATTGCATTGGAAAAATATTACTGGCATTATACTTGGCTTAACTGGTACCCTTTACTTACTAACAAAAGGGCAACTATCTAATATTATTCATTTTGAAATTGGAGCCGGTGATTTATGGATGATTGGAGCCGGTTTATGTTTTGGTACCTACAATGTTTTTGTAAGAAAAAAACCACAAGGTATCTCCAACAATAGTTTCTTATTGGTTTTATTTGCCATTGGTGCTGTGATTTTACTGCCTGTAGCCATTTTTGAAATGAACTACATTCAACCAGTTGTTTACAATACTCAATTATTATGGATCGTATTATATATAGGTATTGGCAACTCTACTATTTCTTATTTAATTTGGAACAATGCCATTCAAAAAATTGGTGCAGGCAAAGCAGCTTTATTT
>CAINFN010000213.1 GCA_903848125.1 uncultured Bacteroidota bacterium | reverse complement strand
TTGTTATTTACTTCCTGCAATTCATTTTCTGGAACACTTGCTGCCACCACCCCTGCGCCCGCTTGATAAGTAAGCGTATTATGTTTACTTAAAAATGTACGAATCATAATGGCTTGGTTGCAAGAACCATCAAAACCCAGAAAACCAATACAACCGCCATAATAAGAACGTTTAGTAGGCTCGATAGCATCAATTAATTGCATGGCTTTAAACTTAGGCGCACCACTTAAGGTTCCTGCAGGAAAAGTCTTAGATACCAATTGTAAAGGATTGGCATCTTTTGCCACCACCCCTTCTACTTCACTTACTAAATGAATCACATGACTATAATAATGTACCTGTCGGTATTGTTTTACTTTTACTTCTGTACAAACGCGACTTAAATCGTTTCTGGCTAAGTCCACTAACATTACATGCTCCGCATTTTCTTTAGGATCATCTAATAATTGTTGAGTCATTTCTGCATCCTTGGCTTCATCGCCTGTTCTTTTAAACGTACCTGCAATAGGATGCACAATGGCCTTGCCATTTTTAATAATGATTTGCGCTTCCGGAGAAGAGCCCATTAATTTATAATCGCCATAATCAAAGAAGAATAAATAAGGAGAAGGGTTAATATTTCGAAGTGTTCTGTATACATTAAACTCATCGCCTTGAAAACTTTGTTGGAATCTTCTGCTTATTACAATTTGAAATACGTCGCCGCGCATGCAATGTTGAATGCCTTTTTTAACTGCATCTCGGTAATGCTCGTCGGTTAAATTAGAACTCTCTTCTCCTTTCATAGAGAAAGGATATTGAGGAAGGTCCTTACTTTTAATATAAGATACCAATGCATTGTAATCGGAAGTAATACCGGCAATTTTATTTTCACAAATAAATATTTCATCTTTAAAATGATTAAAGGCAATTACATATTGATATAAACGATAACGCATTAAAGGAATAATAGGAGCCCCCTCTTTAAATTCTATGGTGTCAAAAAACGGAATTGCATCATAAGCAGTGTATCCATATAAGCCTTGTGCAAAAGATGCTTCTTTCTCCCCTGCTCCTTTCATTTCATATTGTTGCATATAAGCCCAAATACGATCGGGTGCAGCATGCACATTTTTTATGGTTTCTTTCTCCGGCTCTTGATTAGGATATTTATATTCAATTTCATTTAAGGAAGAAATTTCAATACCACCAATAGCATTCAC
Source organism: uncultured Bacteroidota bacterium (assembly GCA_903848125.1). Lineage (GTDB taxonomy): Bacteria > Bacteroidota > Bacteroidia > Chitinophagales > Chitinophagaceae > Sediminibacterium. The sequence goes on along the minus strand of CAINFN010000213.1, from coordinate 19,926 downwards.
CCCAATAAATGAATAGCTATTTTCATCAGCATGAGAATCGGTGCTTTCTAATAAAATAGTATCACGAAATCGATCTCTCAAACGGAGATAAATTCCTACGGGTGTAAAAGTGTCTGCCAACATTTTAGTGACAGTGGTTTCGATGATCAATTTTTGCATATTCCTGCGGTCATTCGTTAAAAAAATAAACCCCAACATTGCTGTTAGGGTTGATGTATAATTTGACAATATAGTTATGTCACTACAATACCCTAACGGATTTTGTATGCCACCACCATATGTTATTTGTTTGTTTCATTCTATAGCAAATTTAAGGCATTGTCTTTTTTCTACCAAATAAACCTAATGAAGCCAGTACTATCAACTGTTAGGGCCTATAAAACTCCTTTAGTACTAGGCAATTGGTCACTGCTTGGGTTACGGTGAACGGCCATTTTAATGGCTTTAGCAAAAGCCTTAAAAATAGCCTCAATCTTATGGTGCTCGTTTTCGCCCTGACAGCTAATATTTAAATTACATTTGGCCGCATCACTGAAAGATTTGAAAAAGTGAAAGAACATCTCAGTAGGCATTTCTCCTACTTTTTCCCTAGTAAAGCTAGCGTCCCAAACAATCCAGTTTCGTCCACCAAAATCAATCAACACTTTTGCTTCAGCCTCATCCATAGGCAGCGCATATCCATAGCGCTCCATCCCTCTTTTATCCATTAACCCTTTTGCAAAAGCCTCCCCCAATGCTAAACCCACATCCTCAATGGTATGGTGTTCATCAATATGTAAATCGCCCTCACATTGTATCGATAAATCAATGGAACCATGTCTTGCTATTTGCTCTAACATATGATCAAAAAAACCAAGTCCTGTATGAATGTTTGCTTGACCTTTTCCATCCATATTTAATTCAATACTAATTTTTGTTTCTTTGGTATTGCGTTCGTGCTTCACTTCACGTAAGCCTAATTTTAAAAAAGAATAAATATCCTGCCAACTACTTGTTTCAAATGCAATAGTACCTCTTAATGCTGTTTCTTGTTCAGCCGTTAGTTGATGGTTTTCGGTATTGAAATAAATGGCTTTGCATCCTAAATTTTTTGCTAATTCAATGTCACTCCAACGATCGCCTATGACAAATGAATGGGCTAAATCAAAATCTTTGTTATTTATTAAATGTTGAACAAGTCCAATACCTGGTTTACGCGTAGATGCATTGTCTTTAGCAAAAGTTTTATCTATATGAATTTCATCAAAAACAAAACCCTCTCCAGCCAAGGTTCTAAGCATTAATTGTTGATAGGGCTCGAAATGTTCAGTAGGATAAGATGCAGTACCTAATCCATCTTGATTGGTGACCATTACTTTGTAATAGCCCATATCTGCCGCAATTTTATGTAAGTTACTTAATGCGCCTGCAACAAAAGTGGTCTTCTCTATAGCATCTACTTGAAAATCATCTTTTGGCTCTTCTAAAACCACTCCATCTCTGTCAATGAATAAAATTGGTCGCATTTTGTATAATTATACTTTTAAAAACTTGTTTATTTTTTCTTGGACTTATTTTTCAATAGGGCCGCATTTACTTGAGCTACTGTAACCAATCCTGCTTTATTGGACCAGCTGTTTCTGATATAACTTAATACATCGGCAATGGCGTCCGCTTTCAAGTCGGGGTTAGCCGTCATCGCATTGTTATAATACATGCCATCTAATGCCACTCTTTCATCCAATCCATTGGTTACAATCTTTACCATCCTTACAATATCTTTTCCATTGACCCCAGTTGAACCATCCAATGGAGGATTCATATTGGGTACCCCTCCTCCATCAGCTTGATGACAGACCAAACACCTGGTTTCAAATATTTTTTTACCCTTTATTAAATTTTGAGCATTTAACATTGTCACACTCATCGTCATCACTATAGAAAAACAAATTCCTATTTTATAAATGCTATTTATCCCTATTTTATTTCCCATTGCTAAAGATCTCTTTTTATATAAATAATTTAAACCTATTTGCTGTAACTAATTTTAAAAATGGCTCCTTTGGTATCATCACTTACATAAATAGATCCATCTGGACCTTGAGCCAATCCGCAAGGTCTTGCTTTTGCTTTACTGGTGTTGGTTACTTTTACACCATCAATCACCCCAGCAAATCCATTGGCAAAAATTTCCCACTCACCCGTAGCTTTTCCGTTTTTAAAAGGCACAAACGCAACAAAAAATCCTTCTTGAGGCAGTGGCGCTCTATTCCATGAGCCATGAAAAGTAATGAATGCTCCATTTTTATATTTTTCAGGAAACTGATTACCCGTATAAAACAATACAGCCATTGGCGCCATGTGCGCTGGAAATGCGACTGTAGGATCTATATAATTACTTGATCCTTCTTTTTTACCATCTCCTCCATATTCTGGTGAAACTATTTTTTTATGTGCACTTGGATCATAATATACATAGGGCCAACCAGCATTATCTCCTTCATTAATTGCATAAAAAGTTTCAGCAGGCAACTCTGCATTTTGAGCATCGTTGTATAAGTTTGGATAAAAACTATTCAATTGATCACGTCCGTGTTGTGCCACAAATAATTGATTGGCTTGTGTATTCCAATCCAATCCTACGACATTTCTTAAACCTGTTGCATAACGCTTGCCATCTTTATAGGTTTGATTTTGTTTACTTCCGTCAAATTTCCAAATTCCGCCTGCAGAATCTAAAATATCACAAGGCACTCTTCCTTGTGAACCAGCTTTGCGGTCTTCTACTTGACATGCATTTGAATAAGCTCCGATGTTAACATAAATATTATTGGCTTTATCAAAAGTGATTGATTTTGAATTGTGTTGTCTTCTGTCAATTAAACCACTAACAATAGTAACTGGCGCAAGTGGATTGATTACTTCATCTTTACTATTCAAATCATATTTAAAAATGGCTTCATTTGAACTGGCATATAAACTAGTGCCTTTTAAATAAATTCCAGTTCCGCCAAATTTTCCCCATCCTGAAATTTTTTCTGCAATACCATCCTTATTAACATCTTCTAATCTAACGATGGTATTACCGTCCTTGTTTGGATAGTTCAATTTTGCAAATAGAACGCCGGAGGCTGAAATGGTAATATGTCTTGTGCTACCAATATTTTCAGCAAATAAATTTGCTTTAAATCCAGCTGGCAATTCTAAACCAGCATTTTCTTGTGCAATTACATTAATAGATAATACACCCACCATCAAGAATAAAAATAAAATGCCTTTTTTCATATAAGTCTGTTGTTTAATTTGAAAAATATTGAATACGTAATTTAATAAATTCTTTTTAGAATTAGTCATTTGAAAAAGTTAAATCAATCCATTTTGCCATCGCATCTACCAACTGTGTATTTTCCTGCTCTGTTCCAATGGTAATTCTTAAACTATCACTACAGTTTTCAAGACTAGAGCGATCTCTTACCACAATTCCCTGTGTTAATAAGTACTTATAAAGTTGAGTTGCATTCGGTATTTTAACCAACAAGAAATTGGTATCTGATGGATAAACTTCTTGTACAAGTGGCATACTCTTAATCACTTCCGCTAAAGCAATACGCATATCCACCAAATGCTGAATCATATCATTTACTTGCCCCACTTCATCTAATGCAGTCAATGCCAATTCTTGTGTGACGATATTGATATTATAAGGCGCTTTTACTTTATTCATGTACTTAATAATCACTTCGTCAGCAAAACACATGCCCAATCTAAGCCCCGCCAATCCCCATGCCTTGCTTAAAGTTTGCAACACCACTAAATTTGGATAATCAACTAATGATTGTGCAAATGATTTTTGTTTTGAAAAATTGATATAGGCTTCGTCTATCACTACCAATCCATTAAAGTGATTTAAAATGGTTTCAATATCAATTCTGTCTATTGAATTTCCAGTTGGATTATTGGGAGAACAGATCCATATAATTTTAGTATGCTCATTCACCAACTGCTCAATATGCGCCACATTTAGTTGAAAATTAGGTAATAATGGGGCCGATTTAATTTCTATATTATTAATGTTAGCGCCTACTTCGTACATAGGATAAGTAGGTGGGCAAACTATGATATTATCTTTTCCAGGCTCACAAAAAGTGCGAAATAAAATATCAATGCATTCATCACTTCCATTTCCTAATAAAATTTGCTCTGCCTTAATTTGTTTTATAAAAGCTAGTTTTTCTTTCACCTTTTTTTGATACGGATCGGGATATCTATTGTACCACTTTGTCAAAGGCGACCCTAAGCTATTTTCATTGGCATCCAATAATACATTGGCTTCCCCAGTATATTCATCTTTGGCAGAGGAATACGCTTTTAATGTTTCTATATTAGGTCTTACTATTTTTTTGATGTCAAAATTCATTGCTTAAATTTTAGAGGTCAACCATTGTAATCTTATGCCTACTGCATTACTATGTGCTTGCAAGCCCTCTGCTTCGGCCATTTCAGTTACAGTAGGTGCTATGTTCATCAATCCCCTTTCTGTTATTTGCTGATAGGTTATTTTTTTTACAAAACTATCTATACTTACTCCACTATAGGCTTTTGCATATCCATTAGTTGGCAAAGTATGATTGGTTCCACTTGCATAATCGCCTGCAGATTCAGGAGAATAATTTCCAATAAAAATAGAGCCTGCATTGATAATTTTATCAGCTACTTGGGCTGCATTGTCTATGGATAAAATCAAATGTTCTGGTGCATATTCGTTGATGCAGGCTATAGCTAATTCCGCATTATTTAGTACAATTGCTTTTGAATTTTGTAATGCTTTCTCTGCTAAATTTTTTCTTGGCAATGCCGCTAACTGTTGTTCTATTTCTTTTTGAACTGCTTCCACAATAGCTACAGAATTGGCAATTAACAATACTTGACTATCTGCACCATGTTCTGCTTGTGACAATAAATCCGCAGCAACAAATGATGGAATGGCTGTTTCATCTGCCCACACACAAACTTCGCTAGGGCCTGCGGGCATATCAATAGCAATGCCTGCTTGTTGAACCAATTGTTTTGCAGCCGTTACGTATTGATTTCCGGGACCAAATATTTTATTTACTTTAGGAATAGAACTAGTTCCATAAGCCATTGCAGCAATAGCTTGTGCGCCTCCCACTGTATAAATTGAAGTAACCCCTACCAATGATGCTGCGTAAATAACTGCAGGATGAATGTTACCGGATTCATTTGGTGGTGAACATAAAATAATTTCTTTGCAACCAGCCATTTTTGCAGGTATACCCAACATTAATACGGTAGAAAATAAGGGAGCGGTACCTCCTGGTATGTAAATGCCTACTTTTTCTATCCCTACCGATTTTCTCCAGCACCACACCCCAGGCATGGTTTCAATTCTTTCTACTTGCTGAATTTGACTTTGATGAAATACCTCAATATTTACTTTTGCCAATTGTATGGCTGTTTTTAAACTAGGTGTTAATTCATTTTCGGCTGATGCAATTTGTTCCGCATTCAATTGCAACTGCTTGATATCCACTTTATCAAGTTCTAAAGTAAAACGTTTCAAGGCTTTATCTCCATTGATTTTTACTTCGTCTAGAATTGCTTGAACCTGCGCAAGTAATTGCGTTGCATCAATAGTTGGTCTTGCTAATAAAATGGGCCAATCTTTTACTGATGGCTCGTTAAAAACTTTAATCATTATAAAATCATTTTTTCAATAGGTACCACTAAAATTCCCTCGGCACCTGCTAATTTTAATTGTTCAATAATTTCCCAAAAATCACTTTCATCAATAACACTATGCACACTGCTCCAACCTGGTGTAGCCAAAGCAACCACCGTAGGACTTTTCATTCCTGGTAATAAAGAAATAATTTTATCCAAATTTGCATTGGGTGCATTTAACAATACATATTTATTGCGCTTTGCTTTTTTTACTGACTCTATTCTAAAAAGTAATCTTTCTAATATTTGAGCTGCCTCTTTATCTAAACCTGCTTTTTTAATTAAAACAGCTTGAGAGTGTAAGATGGTTTCTGCTTCTTTTAATCCATTCATAAATAAAGTAGATCCACTACTCACTAAATCGCAAACCACATCTGCTAAGCCAATACCAGGCGCAATTTCTACACTGCCACTAATTTCATGAATTTCGGCTTTGATGTTATTTTTATTTAAGTAGTTCTGAACCAATACCGGATAGCTAGTAGCAATTTTTTTGCCTGCTAAAAAGGAAGACCCCGTAAAAGATTCATTTTTGTTGACTGCAAAACTAAGTCTACATTTTCCGAAACCTAGTTCATAGGCTACTTCCACTTTTTTTGCTTTTTCATACACCACATTTTCTCCTACAAACCCAATATCTGCCACACCGTCTTCTACATATTGCGGTATATCGTCGTCTCTTAAAAAAAATAAATCCAAGGGAAAATTAGTAGCATCTGCTTTTAATTTATTGACCCCATTCCCAATATCAATACCTGACTCTTTTAATAGTTTCATTGAGTCATCATGCAAACGACCCGATTTTTGAATGGCTAATTTTAAACGCATCTTATTTTATTTTATCTTTTTATTATTATCTTAATTTACTAAAAACTAAAAGGGCTTACTTGTTAGTAAGCCCTTTGGTTAAATATAGTTACATACCTACACCCATAGCTTACCCTTTAGAGAGCAAATGACAATGATGTGTATGGTTGATTAATATCATGATGCAAATTTACAACGCTTTTGTAAATTACCCAAGTAAAAAGAAAAAATTTGATTAAAATGGCCTAATAAGGCCTATTTTATTATATAAAGCACTGGATATAAGTGCATTTTACCCCAACAATTACTTCATTTCAAACCATACTGGTTTTTCTTCAGCCCCTTCGGCATTGTAATTGATAAACAATTCTTGGCCAATGTCAATATGCTTAATGGTTTTAATTGTGATGGTTTCTTGTTCATAATCCATATCATAACTACAATTGGGTTCAGTAGCATGGTTGTAAATAGACACATAGCCTAGCCCAATGGCAGCACTTTTATGGTCTTCTCCCCATTCAAAAATATAATCATATAGTAAGGTCTCTTCTAGTTTTGTTCTTTGAATATTATCTACTACAATAACAGGCGCTATTTCAATAATAGTGCCACTTGCAATCGTTTCGGTGGAATAAACCCCGCGACCTCTATTGGGAGATGGGGCTATCGTTAGAATAGGAAGAATCATACTATAAATATAAGGCATACTTTAGTATTTTTCTTACCTTGCACCCATGTCAGCTGAATTAGAAATACCAGAAATTAATTTATCAGAAGTTTTCTTGGAGACCTTATCCAAGAATGACATGCATCTATTAAGAGAATTTTTAGATGAACAAAACATTAGTGATGTGGTTGAATTAGTGAATGAATTCCCAGAAAACGAAGCCACTATTATCGACAATATGACCGTTCACCGTGCGGTGAGTGTTTTTAAAATACTAGATATCAATCAACAAAAGGATATCATTAAGGAATTGCCTGCTCGTAAAACAGCTAAAATTTTAAATGAACTTCCTCCAGATGACCGTACCGACTTTTTAGAAGAGCTACCCAAGGCTGCTATTAGAGACTTAATAAAATTATTAGACCCAGAGGAAAGAAAAATTACTTTATCCCTTTTAGGTTATCCTGAAGACAGTGTGGGTCGTTTGATGACGCCAGATTATGTGTATGTGTATGCAGATTATACAGTGGCTCAAGTACTAAACAATATTCGCAAGTACGGGAAGAAATATGAGACCATTGATGTGATTTATATTATTGACGAGAATGGTTGTTTGGTAGATGATATACGTATTCGTGATGTGCTAATTGAACAACCGGAAGCCATCATCAAAGACATTATTGATGGAAGATATGTTGCCTTAAACGTATATGAAGATCAGGAACATGCTAGTCAGGTGTTTAAGATGAATAACAGAACCGCCTTGCCAGTTGTGGATGACAACGATGTATTATTAGGCATTGTAACCATTGATGATATCTTATGGGTAACCAACGAAGAGTTCAGTGAGGATATGCAAAAAATGGGAGGTACCGAGGCCTTGAATGAACCTTATTTAGATATTTCATTGACTAAACTTTTTAAGAAAAGAATTACTTGGTTGGTGATCTTATTTTTAGGAGAAATGTTTACTGCAACCGCCATGGGTTATTTTGAAGGTGAGATACAAAAAGCAGTGGTATTGGCCTTGTTTATTCCATTGATTTTATCCAGTGGGGGTAATTCTGGTTCACAAGCTTCTACCCTTATTATACAAGCCATGTCTATTGGTGAAATTACCATTGAAGATTGGTGGAAAATTTTAAGACGTGAACTTTCTAGCGGATTGATGCTTGGTACTGTATTAGGTTTGATTGGATTTTTTAGAATTATGATTTGGCATTTTATGAAGCCTGGCTATTATGGCTTGCATCCAATATTAGTTGCGATTACGATTGGTTTTACTTTATTAGGCGTGGTTATTTGGGGGACCATTGCTGGATCTATGTTGCCCATCGTATTAAAAAAATTAGGCGCTGACCCTGCGGCATCCTCTGCTCCGTTTGTAGCTACTTTGGTGGATGTAACTGCATTAGTGATTTATTTCTCAGTGGCATTACTAATCTTAAAAGGCACTTTACTTTAGTTGAGCTTGTAAATTTTGTTTCAACTTAGCGGTCCATTCTTCTTTTAAAATACTTAAAACAATAGAATCACGTCTTGTGCCATTGGGCAAGTGTAAATGATTACGTAATATTCCTTCAACGGTGCAACCAATTTTTTGCATCGCCGCGATGCTTCTTTTATTATTGTTGTCTGCTCTAAATTCAATTCTTTCAAAACCCATTTTATCCAATGCAAACTCTAAAAGTAAGAATTTGCAATGTTGATTTAAGCCAGTACCCCATACTTTTTTACTGTACCAAGTGTACCCTAATTGGGTGGTATTGTTTGTTAATTGGATATCATAAAAGCGAGTTACACCAACATAAGTTTGTGTTAATTTATCAAATACAATAAATGGATAAGCTGTTTTTTGATTTCTTGCTTCTACTGCATCTTGAATGTACTTTTCTAAATCTTGACTATGCTTAATAGACACCAAAGAATACTGCCATAAATCAGGTTCTGCTGTTACATATTTTTCTAGCAACGAAAAATCTTTTATCGCAAGTGGTCTTAAAATTACCCGCTCGTTTTCTAAGCTATATTCCTGAATAAAATCAAAATGATTAACCACTTGTATTAAATTATAAATACTAAATTCGGTAAATTATTGATATGGAAATAGATGAAATTAGAGAATTTGCACTTTCTCTTCCAGCTACTGAAGAATGTTTCCCATTTGGCGAAAATAATTTAGTGCTCAAAACCAATGGAAAGATTTTCATTATTTTAGATTTGATTGCGCTTCCATCCACCTTAAATTACAAGGCCGATCCTGAAGATATTATTTTGCAGAGAGAGGCTTACCCTGACGCTATTTTTCCAGGCTACCATATGAATAAGAAACATTGGAATACCCTACATTTAAACAGGCAGGTGCCCTCGGCCATGATTAAAGAAATAGTGCACAGGTCCTATAAATTGGTAAAGAAATAATCAAACCTATTTTACCCGTTAAAAGATCTAGATAATTTGATTACTTTTACGAAAACATCGTAAAATGAAAAAAATTACACTTGCCCTAATTTTAGTTACTGCCTTATTTGCTTGTAAGCAAAAAATCAATTCTACAGATTCCAATAAAAATTTTGCAGCACTTACCGAATTGTATTATCAAGAAGGTTTAAAACAAAGCCCTCTGAATGCCACCGTGATTGGTGACGAAAGGTATAACGACTTACTTCCCAATGATGGCTCTATGGCCTTGATGGAAGAATATAAAAAATTCAATCAACAATTTTTAGATAGTTTAAAAAATTACGACCGCGCTAGTTTAAGCGCTAATGATCAATTGTCTTATGACGTTTTAAAAGATCAGTTAGAAATGAATATCGAAGGAACCAAATTTCACTTTGAATATTTGCCCTTTAATCAAATGAATTCTTTGCCACTTACAATTGCTCAATTTGGCTCAGGCACTGGTGCACAACCCTTCAAAAAAGTAAAAGATTATGAAGATTGGTTAAAAAGAGTAACTGCTTTTTCTGTTTGGGTAGATACCGCCATTGGAAATTTAAAATTGGGTGTAAAAGCTGGCATCGTATTTCCAAAATCATTAGTGGTTAAAATGATACCGCAAATGCAAAGCATGGTTGTCACTGATGCAAAGAAGAGTTTATTTTATGGTCCTATTAATTTAATGCCTGCTAGTTTTTCTGCAGCAGACAAAGATCGTTTGACCAAGGCCTACCAAGCTTCAATTCTTAATGTAATTGTACCTACCTATAAAAAATTAGGTGACTTTTTGCAAAATGAATACTTGCCAAAAGCAAGAACAAGTTCAGGCTTATCTTCTATTCCTAGTGGATTGGAAATGTATAACTATCAAGTTAAACAACAAACTACTACTAATAGAACTCCTGAGGAAATTTATCAAACTGGATTAACAGAAGTGGCTAGAATAAGAAAAGCAATGGATAGCATCCAAAGTATGGTTGGATACAAAGGTGATTTAAAATCATTTTTTGATTATTTAAATGCAGAAAAAAAATTCATGCCTTACCATGCGCCAAAGGAAATTTTAGCTGCCTTTGAATCTATTCATCAAACAATGAAGCCTAACTTAATTAAGTTGTTTGAGCATGCACCTAAAACACCTTTTGAAATTAGACAAACCGAAGATTTTAGAGCAGCCTCTGCAAGTGCCGAATACAATTCAGGTTCTGCTGATGGAACCAGACCTGGCATATTTTATGTGCCTATTTTAGATGCTACAAAATTCAATACGACCTCTGGTATGGAATCATTGTTTTTACATGAAGCCATTCCTGGTCATCATTATCAAATTTCTTTAACACAAGAAAACACAGAATTGCCAAATTTCAGAAGATATGGCGGACACAATGCCTATGTAGAAGGCTGGGCTTTGTATTGCGAATCTTTAGGAAAAGAATTAGGCTTGTACACAGATCCCTATCAATATTTTGGCGCTTTAGGAGATGAAATGCATCGCGCCATTAGATTGGTAGTAGATGTAGCTATTCATACTAAAAACATGAGTAGAGAAGAAGCGATTAAATACATGATGGACAACGAAGCCATTAGTGAGCAAGGTGCCACAGCAGAAATTGAGCGTTATATGGGCAATCCAGCACAAGCATTAGGTTATAAAACGGGTGCCATGAAAATTAGAGCATTAAGAACTAAATATGAGCAAGCTATGGGAAGCAAGTTTAATGTTGCTGAATTTCATACTCAAGTATTAAAAGATGGTTCCTTACCACTCAATGTACTTGAATCCAAGTTGGATAGCTGGGCTGCAAGTAAAAAATAAAGGCTTATTTATATTGTAATGGGCAGTTACTATTGACTTAATTTAATAGTAACTGCCCATTTTTATTTGTACCTAAAAACTGCTCAAATTTAAATGCACTACCTTGCAGTCTATTATGAACACGAAATTTCAGGACTTAGGTCTAATAGAGCCATTGTTAAGGGCCATCCAAGAAGAAGGCTACACCACTCCCACTCCTATACAAGCGGAATCAATACCCATTGTTTTACAAGGAAAAGATTTATTGGGTTGTGCCCAAACAGGTACTGGTAAAACAGCCGCTTTCACGCTACCCATTTTACAGTTATTGGTTAAAAATAAAACTGGGGAAAGTAGAAAAAAAATTAGAAGTTTAATTGTAACCCCAACAAGAGAACTAGCCATTCAAATTGGCGAAAGTTTTAATGCTTATGGAAGACATACAGGATTAAATTGTACCGTTATTTTTGGCGGTGTGGGACAAGGGCCTCAAGTAACTGCATTAAGAAATGGAGTGGATGTAGTAATTGCCACACCCGGAAGATTATTAGACTTAATGAATCAAGGGCATTTAAGTATTAGAGAAGTAGAAATTTTTGTGCTGGATGAAGCAGATAGAATGTTGGACATGGGATTTGTTAATGATGTAAAAAAATTATTAGCAGTGCTGCCTAAGAAAAGACAGTCCTTATTCTTTTCTGCTACCATGCCTCCAGAAATTGTAAATCTAGCCAATACGATCTTATTTCATCCACTAAAAGTGAGTGTTACGCCTGTCTCATCAACAGTTGACATTATTGATCAGTCGGTCTATTTTGTAGATAAGGTCAATAAAAATGCATTGTTAATTGAGTTACTAAAAAATACGGCCATTAAGACTGCCTTGGTTTTTACAAGAACTAAACACGGTGCCGACAAAGTAGTGAACTTGCTTACAAAAAATAATATTAAGGCCGAAGCCATCCACGGCAATAAAGCGCAAAATGCACGTCAAAGGGCTTTGTCTAATTTTAAGTCTCAAACGACTAGAGTATTAGTAGCCACCGATATCGCAGCCAGAGGCATTGATGTAGATGATTTGGCATATGTAGTGAATTATGAAATTCCTAATATTCCTGAAACCTATGTGCATAGAATTGGGAGAACAGGACGTGCTGGTGCCAATGGTACAGCCATTTCATTTTGTGATGCCGAAGAAAGAGTATTTTTAAAAGACATTGAAAAGTTAATTGCAAAAAAGATACCTGTCATTGAAAATCATCCATTCCCAATGACCAATTTTAATCCCATAAAGGAAGCGAAACAACAAGGAAGAGGCAATTCGGGACATGCTAGGTCTAAAGCCATGGGCAATGGTGGTCAAAAAAGACGTTTTAGCAGCCCAAAAACTAATAGGTAATATTATCTTTGGTAGACCAAATTGGTTTACCATGAAAATGATACTAACAAGTTTCTTATTGTCTTTAAGTATTTATGCTTTAGCACAAGACAGTCTTATTCAGAAAAAAGATTTAATTAGTAGCGCTAAACTATTTGACCTAAGGTTTACGTCCAAGGAAATAGACACCTTATATTCCGATGTCATTGATAACTTAGCAAACTATAAAGCTTTACATGCAACGCCATTGGCCAACAGTGTTCCATTAAGTTTATGGCAGTCTCCAATTTTACCTGGGATGCACTTTAATGAAAAACAAAATCCAATAAATTGGAAATTAGACAATACAGTATCAATGCCTGTAAATAAAAATGATTTGGCTTTTTATTCCATTGAGGACTTGGCATCTCTAATAAAAAATAAAAAAATTACCTCCCTTGCATTAACCCAATTCTTTATCGACCGCATTAAAAAATGGGGAGACACTTTACAATGTGTAATAAGTATACAAGAAGAGATGGCATATGAGCAGGCAAAAAAAGCAGATGAAGAAATCGCGCATGGAAAATACAGAGGATTATTGCATGGGATACCCTATGGCTTAAAAGATTTGTTTGCAGTCAAGGGCACAAAAACAACTTGGGGTGCAGCGCCCTACAAAAATCAAGTTATTGAAGAAGATGCATTTGTTTATCTTAAATTAAGAGAAGCAGGTGCTGTATTGGTTGCAAAATTTACACTAGGAGCATTGGCGATGGGCGATTATTGGTATGGTGGCAGAACAAAAAATCCATGGAATTTAAATTATGGGTCCTCTGGTTCTTCTGCAGGATCCACTTCGGCTACTGTAGCCGGATTAGTGCCCTTTGCTATTGGTACTGAAACCTGGGGTAGCATTGTTTCTCCTTCCACTACTTGCGGAGCAACAGGATTGAGGCCTACTTTTGGAAGTATTAGCAGGACTGGCGCTATGGCATTAAGTTATAGTTTGGATAAAGTGGGACCTATTTGCCGCTCTGCTGCAGACGCAGCCATCGTTTTTAACTACCTACATGGCACGGATGGAAAAGATGGCAGTGCTGTTAATATGCCATTTAATTACAACCCAACCAAAGACATTAAAAAATTAAAAATTGCTTACGCAAAAAATTACTTTGATAAAATAAAAGACACTTCTAGAAATGAATTTAAAGTATTGGAAGCTTTTAAAAAATTAGGCGTGCATTTGATCCCTGTTAATTTTCCTGACAGCGGTACTTACAATGTCAATATAATGGATGTGGTGATTGGTGTTGAATGTGCTGCTCAATTTGATGAAATGACAAGGTTAAATATAGATGATGAATTAACAAGGCAAACAAAAAATGATTGGCCGAATCAATTTAGAACAGCAAGATTTGTGCCAGCAGTTGAATATGTCAATGCACAAAGACACCGCTATACTTTAATGAAAAAGGTAAATGAAGTGATTCAGCATTATGATGTGATCATCTGTCCATCAAGGGGTGACGGGAACCAGTCTGCGATTACAAATCTTACTGGACATCCTGTAGTTTGTATTCCTACTGGCTTTGATAAAAAATTTAATTTGCCAACGGGAATCAGTTTTGTTGGGAACTTATACGACGAAGCCACCATTCTAAGCATTGCCAATGCAATTCAAAAAGCAACCAATTGGGAAGATGTACATCCACCTTTATTTAAAAAATGATGCTATTAAAAGTTAAATAGACTCAACCCTACACCCAATTGCCACTGACGTGTTTTCCAAGTGCTTTGGTCTTTTATATTATTATAACCCTCTGCGGCAGAACCTATATTGTTCATGCCTATAACATATCGGCCATAAAAAAAGAACCCACCAAGATCAAGCTTTGCGCCACCCACCAAGGCAAACTCTCCACTGCTAAAAGCAGTTCTTGCATTGTCTACCCCGTCTTTTTTTTGATCAAGTAAAACACTGTATTGAGGCCCTGCTTGAAACACAAAGCTTTTAACAGGCTTGTATTGTAATAATAATGGGACAGCTAAATAATCCAAATGAAAAGTCTCTGGCTTTAATGTAGGGTCAAGTGCCAATGCCAATACCGAAGGGTTGGCTTCTAATTTTGTTTGAGATAAAATAACTTCTGGTGCAATACTCAATAAAGGAGTAATACCAATTTGTGCTGTAACACCTAAATGATAAGATGCAGAATTGTGATCTACATTTACATTGTCTACGTTGGTAAAATTTTGTCCCAGTTTAATACCTATGGCTAATTTATCCTGTGCTTGAACATTTAGAATGAGCAAGGTTAATAAGAACGCGGCTACTTTTTTCATAAAACTTTTATTGAATACAACACAAAATTATAATTAAAAAGCTAAACCAATTCAATTAAAGTTATTTCAGGTAAAATACCAACCCTGCCTGGATAACCTAAGAAACCAAAACCTCTATTTACGTATAACTGTTGTTCTTGAACTTTATAATGACCAGCCCATTGCTTGTATACCCATTGTACTGGGCTCCATTTAAAATAAGGGTTTTCCAAACCAAATTGCATACCATGTGTATGGCCTGAAAGCATTAACTGAACTTGTTGATATTTTGGAATTACTTCCGCCTCCCAATGACTAGGATCATGACTCAATAAAATGACCACCTCTTTTTGGGTAATACCTTGCATGGCCTGATCCATTTTTCCATATTTTGGGAACCTTGCTTTAGCCCCCCAATTTTCTATTCCCACCAAACGAATCGAATCCTGCTCCTTATTGATAATGGCATTTTCATTCATTAAAAGTTGCCAACCTAATTCATGATGTACTTTTTTTAAATCTTCTAAATTTTGCTTTTTTGCTTCAAGGCTATCCCACTTTACATAATCCCCATAATCATGATTACCTAAAGTACTGAATACGCCATGGGGTGCTTTTAATTGACCAAAAGTAGTCATCCAATCCTGCATCTCTGTGGCACGATCATTTACTAAATCTCCAGTAAATAAAATCAAATCTGCATTTTGCTTTTGAATCAACTCAATGCCTTTAAGCACTGCGGCTTGGTCTTTTAAACTTCCGCTATGAATATCACTTATATGTATAATTTTAAAACCTTTGAAACTATTGGGCAATCCATTCAAAGCAATCTTTTTCTTGACCAACCTATACTTGTATTTATTTCCAAAGCCATACAATAGGGACAAAAATAAAGTGGAGGACAACCCAACTCCTAACCAGGTTAAAAAAGTAGATCTTGGGATGCCTTTTTCAGTGTTTAAAAATTTAGCTCCAGTTGCAGAAGCCACTTGCCCCATCGTCCAAAATGCGCCCCTACGAACATCATCTACCAAGAAAAAAAGGACCATGAAAATTTGAGTAAGTACCCAACCAATGCCTATCGAAAAAATGTATTGTTTAAAATACGGATTAACAATAAAGGGGAACAAAATAAAAGAGCCAATACTTAGTATGCACAAGGCCCAATAAAGGATACTTACAAAGCTTTTGGTACCTATCGAAGCAGATTGAAATAAGGTCTTTAAAACTGCATAAATATAAAAGTCAATGAGAATCAATACCGTGATCAGGATGAAAATAAAAAGTGGGCTACGCATATAATAATTTAAAACGCAAAATTAGGGCCAAAACCCTCAGTATTGGCCAATTTAGTCCCAAATTGTTGCCATTTATCCCTTATTTTTGGCAGAAATTAAGGATACCCATTTTATGGCCAGAATTATAGGAATAGCGAATCAAAAAGGGGGTGTTGGTAAAACAACTTCCGCTATCAACATAGCGGCTAGTTTGGCTGTTTTAGAATTTAAAACCTTACTCATTGATGCCGATCCGCAAGCGAATAGCACCACTGGAGTAGGCTTTGATTTGCACAATATCACCACTAGTTTATATGACGGAATGATCAATCAAACTCCGTTAGCTGACATCATCTTAAAATCGGAGATTCCCCATTTAGATGTCATCCCATCGCACATTGATTTAGTAGGTGCTGAAATAGAATTAGTTAACCTGCCCAATAGAGAAAATGTATTAAAAGAATTATTGATCCCGATAAAGGACCAATATGACTTTATTATAATTGATTGTTTGCCCTCCCTAGGCTTAATTACTGTCAATGCGCTAGTTGCTTCGGATAGTGTAATTGTTCCGGTACAATGCGAATTTTTTGCTTTAGAGGGATTAGGCAAATTATTAAATACCATTAAGATAGTTCAGAGTAGATTAAATCCGCAATTACAAATTGAAGGCATTTTAATGACCATGTACGACGGAAGACTTCGCTTAAGCAATCAAGTAGTGAGTGAAGTAAGGAAACATTTTGATGAAATGGTTTTTTCTACCATCATTCACCGTAATACTCGTTTGAGTGAAGCCCCAAGTGTGGGAAAGCCTGTCATTTTATATGATGCAGATAGCAAAGGCACGGTAAACTATTTGAACTTGGCAAAAGAAATTTTACAAAAAAATGGCATGACTAATATGAGTAATGCCGAGCGTATAATTGATTAACTATGAGCAAGAGCACACCCAATAAAGACCTCATTGGCAAAGGACTTCGCTCCCTATTGCAAAGTATTGATTCGGATTATAAAAATCCATCAGCCAATAATTCTAATGCATCGAATGCACCCGCTGCAATTAAAGAAAAAGCAGTGGCCAGTAGTCGAATTGCCTTACAAGACATTGTAGTCAATCCAAAAAATCCAAGAAAAGATTTTGACGAAAAGGCATTGAATGAACTTGCTAATTCAATTCAAATACATGATTTAATACAACCTATTACTGTCGCTCAATTAACCAATGGAAAATTCCAATTGATTGCAGGCGAACGTCGTTTTAGAGCAGCTAAAATAGCTGGTTTAAAAGATTTGCCCGCTTATGTTAGATTAGGAAATGATCAGGAATTATTAGAATTAGCCTTACTTGAAAATTTACAAAGAGAAGATTTAAATGAAATTGAAATTGCGTTAAGTTATCAGCGCATGATGGAAGATTTAAACTATACCCAAGAAAAAGTGGCAGAGCGTATGGGCAAGGACAGATCAACCATTTCAAATTACATTCGATTATTAGAGCTTCCACCCAATATTCAAGCAGCCCTCAGAAACGGAAGTTTAAGTGTGAGTTTAGCTAAGATGCTGATTGGAAAAGAAGTCGACAAACAATTATTTCTATTTAAAGAAATTACAGAGAAAGGGTTAACGGTTCGTCAAACAGAAGAGTTAATCAGAAAAATGAACCAAGCTGGAAAGATAAGCACAAGCACTTCTTCTGCCGGCGTAAATAAAAATCAACTTTCTCCAGTATATAAAAAGTTAGAAGATAAATTAACAAGTCATCTTTCTACAAAGGTTATGTTGCAACACCAAAAAAATGGTAGCGGTAAAATAACCATTGAATACTCGGATTTAAATGGATTAAATAAGATATTAGAAGCAATGCAATTAAGCATTAGCTAGTAAGCATTTTTTATCATAAAGGAATTGAAAGGATGAGGCAATTACTATTTTTTATGCTGATTTTATTTTTTCAGCAAACTGCCTGGAGCCAAGATTCTGCTTACTTAAAAAATACAGACACTTTATTGCATCATGTTCCAAGTAGAGCCACTAAGAGATCGGCGCTCATTCCAGGTTGGGGGCAAGCCTATAATAAACAATACTGGAAAATTCCTTTAGTGTATGGTGTATTGGCAATTCCTGCTTCAACTTATGTATACAATGACGACTGGTATCAAAAAACTAAATTCGCTTACGAAGCCAGATTTAAAGAAAATGCAGGAGATGCTTCGGATGTGTCTAAAATTGATGCTAAACTATCTAATTTAAGTCTGGCCTCACTTCAGAGTTATCGAAATATATTTAGAAGAGATAGAGACTACTCTATAATGTGGTTTATATTAGCTTGGGGAATAAACATCGTTGACGCTACCGTTTCTGGTCATTTAAAAGAATTCGACGTGAACAACAATTTATCCATCAGGCTTACCCCCTATGTTCAGCCAAGTCAACAACAATCTGGCTTAGCTTTGCAATTTAATTTTAAAGGCAATCATGCTAAATAGTTAAAAATATAAAAATGAAAATAGCACTAATTGGATACGGAAAAATGGGAAAGACTATTGAAGAAATAGCCCTTGCAAAAGGACACGAAATAGTTTTAAAAATAGATGTAAATAATGCGCATGAATTTACCCAGGAGCAATTAAAAAAAGCAGAAGTAGCAATTGAATTTACTGGACCACATAGCGCCTTTGAAAATGTTTCAAAATGTATTCAGTGGGGCGTTCCTGTGGTAAGCGGCTCAACGGGTTGGCTAGAAAAATGGGATCAGATTAGCGCTTTATGCGATCAACACCAGGGATGTTTAGTGTATTCAAGTAATTACAGCATTGGTGTTAATTTATTTTTTGAATTAAACAAACACTTGGCCAGTTTAATGGAGCCTTATCAAGATTATGATGTTGCTATGACCGAATTGCATCATACCGAAAAAAAGGATGCACCAAGTGGCACTGCAATTAGTTTAGCAGAACAGATATTAGAAAAAATTGGCAGAAAAAATAAATGGGTAAATGCGGCCTCTGCCACGCCCACCGACTTAGTCATTCATTCTGAAAGAGTTGATCCAGCCCCTGGCACGCATACGGTTAGTTACGAATCTACTATTGATCGAATAGATATTATTCATACCGCACATACCAGAAAGGGTTTTGCTTCTGGGGCCGTATTGGCTGCAGAATTTGCAAATAAAAAAAAGGGTATCTTTACTATGAAGCAGGTTTTAGGGCTTTAATGCGTACTTATAAATTAAATGGCGTAGGTTATTTATGTTATCAAAAAAAACACAATATGCACTTCAAGCAGTTGCCTATATGGTAGAGCATCAAGATGCAACGCCTATTCTCATTGCCGAAATAGCAGACAAAAAAAATATCCCAATAAAATTTCTTGAAAATATTTTATTGGAACTCAAAAAAGCTGGTTTTTTAGACAGCAAGAAAGGAAAACATGGTGGTTATTTATTTGCTATCCCTCCTAGCAAAATAAAGCTCTCTGGAATTTTTAGAATTATTGAAGGTCCTATTGCCATGTTGCCTTGTGTAAGTTT
>CAINFN010000212.1 GCA_903848125.1 uncultured Bacteroidota bacterium | reverse complement strand
CTCGGGATGATAGGTTTCAATGAGTTCAATGATTTTTGCATGGATAAGTTGAAGCCTTGCATAAATGTCTTTTTCTTTTGTAAGTTTCAAGACATCCATTGCAATTAAACTGGGTTTTGGCCCTCCTTTTAAAATGGCATAACCTAGAATTTGTGTACCTGGATCAATTCCTAAAATAAGGGGTGCTTTTGACATGTACAATAAAGTTACATATATCATTTCAAATTCCGAACTTTGGCCCCTATGAATCAGGTCCTTACAAAACGTATACTTTCAATTGAAAATAAAGAAATTGGTTTTATTTTATTTATAGTTTGCTTAATTGCTATATACAGTAAAGTAATGACCAATGATAATTTACAAAAATATGGGAGTAGTATAAAAGATCGGTTTTTGAAAATTACTGTAGGGGAGTGGGTGGTTTTATTAATTTTATTTTTTCTCAATTATTTAATTGAAGCCATTAAATGGTGTCAAGCCATTAAAGAATTAAGTCCTATGACACTGATACAGTCTTTGAGGAGTGTATTGGTAGGGCAGGCTTTTGCATTTTTTACACCTGTAAGGTCAGGTGATTATGTGGGTAGAATATTATTTTTAGAGCAAGAAAATAAATTAAAAGGAGTAGCACAAATGGCTTGGTCTTCTTATGCTCAGTTGTTAATTACGCTGTTGATGGGGACCATTGCTTTATTTTTTAATCTGCCTTTTTTTCCATGGTTAAAATGGCTAGCCCCACCCATTACACTTGCTGCCTTTTTGATCTATTTTAGTAAAGGACAATTTACAGGTTGGTTTAAAAAGCTAACCTCCTTGCAGATTAAGAACGAATTAAAAATACAATTAGTAGCCTTGTCATTATTGAGGTATTGTATTTTTATTTTGCAGTTTACCTGGGCTGTAAAAATACTCGCTATGCCTATTCCTACAATAGATTTGTGGATAGCAATAGCAGTGTTATTACTATGTTTAAGCATCATACCCGCTATTGCACTTACCGACTTGGTCATACGTGGGCAACTCATTGTTTTATTGCTTGCGCCATGGTATACAAATACATTAATGTTAATATGTTTTAGTACCATTATTTGGACTATTAATTTTTTATTGCCATCCATAATTGGGTCTTTTCTATTATTGGGATTCAGAATAAAGCGATAATTTTGTAGTATAGATTTAATCGTAAAAAATAGCATGTACCCCCTACTTTTTTTGTTTTCAATTCTTTCTTTTATCCAGCCCAAAGACAGTGGCCTGTGTAATCAAACGAATACAGCCTACTTGGTAGGCGAAAAAATTAATTACACTATTTTTTACAATGTAATTGGCTTATATGTTAATGCTGGCAAAACCGATTTTACCGTTCAATCTAGTACATGGAATGGTTCAGAGGCTTTTACATTTACGGCCAATGGCAGGTCCAATTCTAATTATGATTGGATTTTTAAAGTACGAGATAAATATGAAAGTGTTGTAGATAGTAAAACCTTATTGCCTTATCAGTTTACACGGAAAATTAACGAAGGAAGCTTTCACCATAATGAAACCTTATTATTTAATCAGAAAAATAAATCAGTCAACAATGAAGTGGCCACTTATAAAACAGCAGATTGTACTTATGATGTTTTAAGTGCTATTTACGCGGCAAGAAATTTTAATTATAAGAACAGTGAAGTAAATGATAAAATTTATTTTAATTTTTTCTTAGACAAGGAATTCTATCCTTCTTATTTTAAATATTTAGGTAAAGAAATAATCACCACTAAATATGGTAAATTCAAAGCCATTAAATTGGCGCCCTTGTTATTAAAGGGTACTATGTTTGAAGGTGGCGAAAAAATGACTATTTGGGTGACCGATGACGATAACCATATACCAGTTCGCATACAAACACCCATTATTGTTGGAACTATAAAAGTAGATATGGTAGGATTTGAAAATTTGAGGTACCCATTAAGTTCCTTACTAGAGTTAGTGGCAAGTAAAGATTAATTTAGGCGAGCTTATTGGGTAATTTAAATACTTTACTAGCTCTTATCCCTTTTTCGGTAATAGCTAATTGGCAACATTCGTTTTGGGCATCGTGTTCAAAAAATAAAGTAAAATTATTTTTTACAGCTTCATTTAAAAATATTTCTTTTTCTTCTAAAGTAATTAAAGGTTGCATATCATATCCCATTACATAGGGGAGTGGTATATGTCCTACGCTGGGTAATAAGTCGGCCATATACACGAGGCTTTGATTGTTTATATTTATTTTAGGTATAAGCATGCCTTGGGTATGGCCATTCACAACATAGCAGCTAATATTTGGGCTAAAATGTATTTCCTGTAATTGGGTTTTACTCGCAAACAAAGGAATACTTATTAATTTTAATTGCCTTGAAGCTTCAATGGGTAAAATATTTTCTGACAAGAAAGAAGCTTTTTCTCTTTTGTTAGGATGTAATGCTAAATTCCATTGAGGTTCACTAATCCAATAGGTAGCATTGGGGAAGGTAGGCAGGTATTGATCTTTATTTTTACTAATGGCACCTCCAACATGATCAAAATGTAAATGGGTAAGTAAAACATCTGTTATTTCTTCTACTGTAAAGTTTAATTTTTGTAAAGCATCTGCTATGGAAACAGTATCATGAGGATAGTAGTGACTAAAGAATTTTGCATCTTGTTTGTTTCCCATGCCAGTATCGATGAGTATTTTTCGGTCCCCATCTATCACTAATAAACACCTTAAGGCCCAGGTTCATAAATTATTTTCATCTGCTGGATTGGTTTTATTCCAAATGGATTTGGGTACAACGCCAAACATGGCACCGCCGTCCAATTTAAATTTACCCGTTTCGATACTAAATACTTGCATACTCTTTTATTTTAGAAGTGCGGTAAAGCAAAACTAAACCAATGATAAAAAACAAACACAAAGCAAGGATTGAATTTCTTTGAGAACCTGTAATTTCATTGATGATGCCAAAACTAAACATGCCAATTACAATGGCTATTTTTTCAGTCACATCATAAAAGCTAAAATAACTTGTTGTGTCATGTGTTTCGGGCATTAATTTAGAATAAGTGCTTCTGCTCACTGATTGTATACCCCCCATTACAAAACCAACTACAATGGCTAGTGTGTAAAAAGGAACAACACTATTGCGGGGCAAGTAATAGCCCATAATACAGCCACCTATCCAAATAAGAATTGCCACCATGATGGTATTAAAATTGCCCCATTTGCTGGCTAATTTTGCCATTAAATTGGCGCCAGGGATGGCTACAATTTGGATAATTAGAATGGCTAAAATTAAATTGGTAGTAGGAATATTTAATTCACTTTTACCATATAGTGTGGCTGCCAACATTACGGTTTGAACCCCCATATTGTAAAAGAAAAATGAAAGCAGAAACTGTTTTAAAATAGGTTGAGTTTTAAGTTCTAACCATACTTTATGCAATTCTTTATATCCCTGGGTAATTATGTTTTTACTATGCCCCCCTTTTACTCCTTTTCCAGCTGGTAATTTTGAAATGGCCATCCAGCCAAAACCCATCCACCATATACCTACTAATAAGAATGAAATTTGAGAAGCTTTGCCAACAGTGATACCAAATAATTCAGGCTTTAACACAAAAACAAAACAAATAAGCTGTAACAAAACAGATCCAATATAGCCCATCATAAATCCTTTGGCGCTTATGCGGTCTCTATCTTCTGGGGCAGCAATTTCAGGTAAATAAGAATTATAAAATACCAAGCTGGACCAAAAGCCAACGCAGGCAACCACTACCGAAAACAACCCACCTATAATATGATTGCTGTCAAAAAAATAAAGTGAAGCACAAGCTAAACTTCCCATGGTGCAAAAAAAGCGAAGAAATTGTTTCTTATTTCCTCTGTAATCGGCAATGGAGGAAAGAATAGGAGATAAAATAGCTACAATAACAAAGGCGATGGCTAAAATATAATTGTACAAGGCGGTGTTAGAAAACTCATAGGGCCCAATTTTAATTTTATCAATAAGGGTATTTTCATTTCCGTCACCTGTTATCGCTTCATAATAGGCAGGAAAAATAGTAGAGGTAATGACTAAATTGTAAACACTATTGGCCCAATCATACATGGCCCAACCATTGACAACTTTTTTGGAAGCAGTTTGCATAAGCAATTGTTTAGTGTTTTAAAAATACTAATAATTGCCCAACTCTCCTATAGGAAGGAGACTAGTTTATATAATGGGTATATAAAAGGACCAATATGCTCAATCCTAATACAATACGGTACCAGCCAAAAATGGCAAATCCCATTTTTTGAACTATGCGTATGAAAAATTGTACACTCAGTAAGGCTACTACAAATGCAACAATGCCTCCAATAAGTAGTAGCATTAAGTTGTCTTTGGCAAATACTTCAGGGTTGGTTTTTAATACATCTAAAGTGCTTTTTGCTGAAGCAGCCAACATGGTAGGCACTGCTAAAAAGAAAGAGAATTCCAAGGCATTTTTCTTAGTTAATTTCTGAGTCATTCCTCCAATGATGGTAGCAGCACTTCGGCTAAGACCAGGAAAAACAATAGACAACACTTGAAAGCAACCTATAATAAATGATTTTTTATAACTTATTTCTTCTTGATCTGTGTTAGCAGGATTTGTTACTGCTGCTTTTTCAAATAATTGATCAATAAATAAAAGTACAATACCGCCAACTAGCATTACAATGGCAATCACCCATAAATTACCAAGGGCTGCATCAATGTGCTTTTTTAATAAGGCACCAAATACTAAAGCAGGAATTACGGCTACAATTAGTTTGATGTAAAAACTAATGTGTTTAAAGTCAAAAAACTTTTTTCTATAAATCACCACCACTGAGGCGATCGCTGCCAACTGTATCACTATTTCAAAAAGATCAACAAAGGGATCTTTTGAAATGCCTAATAGAGGATTGGCGAATTTCATGTGTGCTGTACTTGAAATAGGTAAAAATTCGGTAATGCCTTCTATAATGGCAATAATAATAGATTGTATAGTGTTCATAGGAGTAAATTAAAAAAGCTGCTACGTTGTTAAATGAAAAAACGAAGCAGCTTAGAATAGGTTATTTAAATTAAGCTTTTTTGAAGATGGCAAATATCTCAACAATAAAACCTGCAATAATTACAATAGGAGCTAAGGTGATACGTCTAAAACTATACACTTCATCTGTATTAAATACATTAGGATCGGCGCTTTTTCCGCCTGCCATTAATAGCATACCAATTAGAATTAGTGCTGCTCCAACGAGCATCCAAGTGTAATTAGACTTTCCGAAAAATTGTAAAGATCTATTTTTAGCTTTTTGATTCATATTTTAATTTTTAATTCAGTTAAATGTATATCATTTATTTAGTTAATATAGCTCGTCCAATTTCATTTTTAAATATTTTAACACACTACGATGGGTGCTAAAAACAGAAATACCTACTCCTAAAATAATTAACCCACCAAAAAGTAACAGGCTATTGCTAATGCCTTGTAGTTTATCTAATTGAGGGAATTGGCTAGTCGCCCATTGGATTAATCCAAAAAGTAAGAATATGGCTACTAATGCACTGATCAATCCATTGAGTAACGCGCGAATTAAAAGTGGTTTAGAAATAAAATTTCGAGTAGCGCCTACCATTTGCATGGT
>CAINFN010000211.1 GCA_903848125.1 uncultured Bacteroidota bacterium | reverse complement strand
TAAATTCATTAGAAGTATCCCTTTTTTCGACTGTTTTTCCATAATTAACTAGTTATGCAAATATCAAATTAAAATGATATAAATCATGAGATAAAATTGCGATTAAACTAATTATGACAGTCTGATGACATTTCTATTGCTTATAGAAAATACCTTCGCACTATTAATTTATACATGCATTTACACCATTTCTATCTAGTAGGTATTAACTATAAAAAAACCGATGCTTCAACGCGTGGCCTATTCGCTATAGATGATCAAGAAAATGGGAGTTTATTGAACGATGCAAAAGAATTAGGTATCCATCAAATTTTTGTGTTAAGTACTTGTAATAGAACTGAAGTGTATGCTATTGCTGACAGTGCAAAAATAATTATACAACTTATAGCTAAACATACCGCTGGTGATTTAGCAACACTGAAGCAAAAATGTTATGTAAAAAATGCTAAAGATGCGGTTTGTCATTTGTTTGAAGTGGGAGCTGGTTTAGATTCTCAAATATTAGGTGATTATGAAATTATTGGACAATTAAAAAATGCTTTCAGAATTGCTAAAGAGCAACAAACTATAGATACTTTTTTAGAAAGATTATTTAACACTGTTTTACAATCCTCCAAGTCAATAAAAAATAATACAGAATTAAGCAGTGGTACTATTTCTGTCTCCTTTGCTGCTATAAAGTATATACTTGGCAATATAGAGGAAGCTCATTCAAAAAATATCTTATTGGTGGGTACGGGTAAAATAGGGGTGAATACTTGTAAAAATATTTTGGATTATATACACCCAAAAAATCTTTGGGTAATGAATAGAACCAACGAAAAAGCTCAAAGTTTATCAACCCAAATTAACGTTGCATTTAAACCCTATCAGGATCTTGAAACTAGCGTTAACGACGCTGATGTAATTATAGTTGCAACCAATTCAAAAGAATTTATTATTAAAGAAAATAGCATCAATAAAAATAAGATAAGACATTTCATAGATATGTCTATACCAAATAATATTGACCCAGCTATACTTTATACGCAAAATCAGCATCTCGTGAATGTGGATGATTTATCAAAGATTAATGATATTACTTTATCCATCAGAAAAGCCCAAATACCTAGGGCATCAGAAATTATTACAGAACATTTCACTGAATTTTATGATTGGCATCAACTAAGAAAGTACGCACCTGTTTTAAAATCTTTAAAGGAAAATTTGAATGCCATTCACGAACAAGCCTTCCCTGACAAAAGTGTAAAACCAGAATTAGTTGCTAAAATTGTGAACAAAGTAGCAGCAAATATTAGAACAAATAATCATCCAACTTGCTTTTACATGCAGGCAGTTCAAGATTTTATTGATCAACCTATTTTTAATTAACCATGTCAAGCATTTGGAAAATTGGAACAAGAGATAGTCAATTAGCCATGTGGCAAGCCAATTGGGCTAAGGAATTATTGTTTAAAAATGGTATTGTAACAGAATTGATCCCGGTTAAATCAGAAGGTGATATTGATTTAATTACCCCATTGTATGAAATGGGTGTACAAGGTATTTTTACAAAAACTTTAGATATTGCTATGCTAAATGGAGCTATTGATATTGCGGTGCATTCTATGAAAGATGTTCCTACTCAATTACCTAAAGGCATTGTACAAGCCGCAGTATTACCAAGAGCGAATTATGGAGATGTATTGGTTTTAAACAATCAATTAAAGGATAATAAATGCCAGGGAAGTATAGGCGATGTAGTTGATTTATCCCATACTGCAGTAAATTTAGTTATAGCTACTAGTAGTGTACGTCGAAGAGCACAATGGTTAAACCGTTTCCCCAATCACCATTTAGAATCGTTAAGAGGCAATGTAAATTCCAGATTAAAAAAAGTATATGCAAGTAACTGGAATGGCGCTGTATTTGCAAAAGCTGGATTAGAGCGCATTAATATTTTACCTCATAACGCTATAGATATTGAATGGATGTTACCAGCTCCTGCCCAAGGCGCCGTAGTAATTGTAGTAAGAGAAGACAATAAAGCCCTACTTGAAATGGTTCAACAGTTAAACGATGCTAGCACCGCTTTATGTACTAAAATAGAAAGAGATTTTTTAAGAACTTTATTAGGAGGATGCACCACCCCCATTAGCGCATTGGCAAAAATAGAAAATGAGCAAGTACATTTTGCTGGTCAATTAATGTCATTAGATGGGAAAGAAAAATTAGAAATAAACAAAGCACTGCCATTAGCACAAGCAAAAAATATAGGTATAGAGGCAGG